>JAQVML010000128.1 GCA_028703645.1 Eubacteriales bacterium | reverse complement strand
GGGTGCTGTTCGTCGGCCTCATCATATTGCAGATCGTCATCGCGTTTATTCCGGGCGAGCCGTTTGAGCTCGCGGCGGGCTACGCATTCGGTACGCTCTGGGGAACGCTGCTGGTCTGGATCGGAGCTATCATCGGCACGACAATCGTGTTTCTCTTTGTGCGAAAGATCGGCATCAAGGCGGTCGAGGTGTTCTTTCCGCGTGAAAAGATCGATTCACTCAAATACCTGCAGGACGAAAAGAAGCTCAACGCCGCTGCGTTTATTCTGTTTTTAATACCGGGTACGCCAAAGGATCTGCTGACCTATTTGGCGGGGTTGACCAAGATTCGCCTGCTGCCGTGGATTCTGCTGACGAGCATCGCGCGCATTCCCTCCATCGTCACCAGCACCATCAGCGGCAACGCACTCGGCATCGAGAAATACAGCCTCGCAATCATCGTGTATGCTGTTACCGCTCTCGTCTCCGGTCTCGGTTTGCTTCTCTATCAGCGCATTCAGCGCAAGCGTGCCCTGCACAACGCGGCGCAGCAGCTCGCAAATCAGCCGGTGCTGGAGTATCCTGAATCGCAGGAAAGTTCCGATTCCTCAATCCAATATCATGCGCCGGAAGATCATGATTCCCAGACATAAGGTTCCGTAATCTCCTCCAAACAGCGTCTTGCGCGCGGAATGTCTCTCGCCTGCTTATGCGGGCGTTTTTATTTTCATTTGCCGCACTTATTACATGCTCTAAACCCCAACTAAATTTGTTGGACGCTTTTTCCGTGAATCGGCGAAGCGATTTTCGTTGATTGCACCGGTTTTTTCCGCTCTTGCGAGGCATTCTGTTCGCCTTCATTTTGCAATTGTGTCGAAGCCTGCATGCAACGGCTCACGCCGCATGGTAAAATCCGTTTGTATAGATATTCTTCGCTTTTTAGTGTATATTCACGATTCTATCCACACCATCCACATAGTTATCCACAGATTTTGTCGTTGAATTCCGCGTTTTTCGGTGGTTTTCCACATGATTCACCTTGAATATCGCTGGTTCACTGTGGAGAAAAATTGTAAGAATGCACGGCGCAACACTCATTCGCTATGCAAATATGGCTCAACTGTGACGCTCAATTTTTGCAGGTTTGTTGATCAAAACAATGTCGTAATTTGGCGTTTTTGCTTAATTTTATGCTGAAATCGATTGTTTTTTCATCCGTTTTCCCCCACTCTGATCTGGATTTTACACGCTCTTGTCACCGATTTTTGTTGCGTTGTTACATAGATCGCGTGATCGGGCACGCATACAAAAAAACATGCTTGTGCTGCATGTTTTTGTAAGACGTCCTGATTTTTATTCTCTCCTGAATGATCGCGCTGCTCTCATGTCAACGCGTTCGATTTTTCCGACGATTCCTCAATTGAGAGATATGGCACCGCGTTGAGCGAAAGCGCGTCCAACTGCCCGCGCATGAGTTTTCCATATGCCGCGCTGCCGACCATCGCCGCGTTGTCGGTGCAATACTTGAAATCCGGACAATAAAACGCGATGCCCGCCGCGGCCGCCCGCGTCTCCATCGCCTCGCGCAACGCACGGTTTGCCGAAACGCCGCCCGCGAGCGCGAGCTTGTTTCCCGCTTCGCCTGCCTGCGTCTTTGCCGCGCGAACGGACTTCTCCGCGAGGATATCCACCACCGTCTTTTGAAACGAGGCGGCAAGGTCCGCGCGATCGATCGTTTCGCCCGCCTGTTCGGCGTTGTGCAGGCGGTTGACCACTGCGGTCTTGATGCCGGAGAAGCTGAAATCGAATCCTTCTCCCTCGTTAAACGCGGAGTGGAAGCGATAACGGGTCGGGTCGCCTTCGCGCGCAAGTTTTTCGAGGCTTGGGCCGCCGGGGTAACTCAGCCCCAGTACGCGCGCCACCTTATCAAACGCCTCGCCCGCCGCGTCGTCCCGCGTGCGCCCGATGAGGCGGTAACGATCGTAATCCTCCACGAGAATGATATGGCTGTGCCCGCCGGATGCCACAAGGCACGTAAACGGCGGCTCCAACTCCGGATCACTCAGATAGTTTGCCGCAATGTGCGAAGCAATGTGGTGTACGCCCAAGAACGGCAAGCCCGCCGCGTATGCCAGCCCTTTTGCGTAACTGAGGCCAACGAGCAGCGCGCCAACCAGCCCCGGGCCGTTGGTCACGGCGACGGCGTCCAACTCCGCAAGCGATAGATTTGCCTCCTCCAGCGCGCGCCGCACCACGGTACCGATCTTTTGCACGTGGCTGCGGGAGGCGATCTCCGGCACCACGCCGCCAAACGGCACGTGCAGTGGAATTTGCGTGTGTACGACATTACTCAACACCGTCCGCCCGTTTTCAATCACGGCGGCTGCGGTCTCGTCGCAGGAGGTCTCAATTGCGAGTATGCGCACGCGCGGTTTTTGCCGGAGCTGCTCCAACTTTTCCGCAACGGCGCGTTCGTAGTGTGTCATGTATGAAGTCCTATTTTCTATGCGAAATCATCCGATCGCGATTCAAGTACAATATGTTCCGTCCGCCAACCCAACCAATCAGTCGTCCAAGAATCCTGTGTCGTCGTGAACATTGGCTTTCTTCTTTGACTGTTTTGCGGCTTGTGCCGGGGGTTTCTTTGCCTGCTTTTGCTGCGCCGGCGCTTGCTCGCGTGCGGGGCGCGCTTCGCGTTGTGCCGCCGTGGTTGCTTTTTGCTGCTGTTCCTGCGCAGCTGCCGCTTGCGCCGCGGCGCGTTTTTTCGCGCGCTTTTCTTCGCGAAGCCGTTCCTGTTCGGCCTCCTGCGCGGCCGCTTCTGCCGCCGCTTGTTTTTTCGCTTTGTGTGCGGCGATTCGCGCACGCTTCTCCGCAAGGCGTTTTTCTTCTTCCAATTGGTTCCTCGCGTCATCGCGCGCTTTCTTACGGGCGGATACCGCATTGTCCCGCGCCTTCTTCCGCGCGAGCGCGACCGCCTTGCGGCGCTTATATCCATCCGAGGCAAGAACGAGGCCGATGATGCTCACCGCCATTAAAACAACGATCACGATGCCGGAATAGAGACCGATCCGCGCGACGATGTCCGCGAAGATTTGCTCCGGCAACATGTTGATCATGCGGCTCTGGGTTCCGTCAAAGAGCCAAAGATCGTTCCAGAAGAGCATCTCGTGGAAAAACGTCCAGAAATTGGAAAAATCCAGCGCGGCCCAGGTGCCCAAAAAACCGAAGATCAGCAAAAAGACAAATGAGCCGGAGAGATATCCTTGCGCCAGATATTGCGGCGCCTTTCGAAAATTGAACACCGCAGCAAAGAGGAACAAAATCAGCATGACCAGCACGCTGACATCCCGATAGGAGGCGATGGTGGTATAGAGCTTTTGCACATCCGCCATGTGCTCCGCTTCCTGCGGATAGTCAAACATCTGCTTCTGCTCTCCGTTGACGGTTACGGTAACGTTGATATCCGGTGCGTCGCCTTCCATATAATCGACCAGGCGATTGAACGAGGTGACCAAATCGCTGTTGCTCACGCCCATCTTGGAGCTGATGGCGAGCTTGGTGAATTCGTTGTTTACAAACGTTTCGTCGTCGATCACGAATCCAATCGAGGTAAACACCACGATAAAAATCAGCAGCATCGACGCCAGCGTCGCCATTCCGACCGAAATGAGCTTTCTCATTGAATACACTCTCCTAAAAGCTATTGTTCTACTCTACACGCACAAAGACGCCGTCTTCGCGCTACTTCATCTCTATCACATACCATTGAACACACCATTCATGTGCAGCGATATTATAGCATAAGCCGTCTCCTTTTGCGAAAAAACAGCATGGTTTCGCAGAATTGACGCAGCAGCGGCAAAATCGAACGACATAGATTGATATTATCTCAACACGAGCATGATTAATCAACACTCTGTTTTTCTGGTTTCGTTTTACCAATCACGAACGTCGCGAAATGCTTGCCAGTTCGGAGAATCCACGATAAAATAAAAAAGTGAGTTTCCTTTGAATCGGGCTTACGATATCAGGATTCTCCGGCTATTGCTCGTTCACCACAACTAGGAACGATTAGATTTGGCGCGATGTGCGCGGAAATGAGGCAACGCATGAGTTATCGAATTTTCACCGATGCAACCAGCGACCTGCCGGCAAAATTTGCCGAGCAATTACGCGTAACCGTACTCCCGATGGGATTCACCATGGAAGAAAAGGAGTACTTCTACATTCCCGGGCACTCGGATATGCCCATTGAAACATTTTTTGCCAAGATGCGCGAGGGCGTCGGCGTCACCACGGCGCAGGTAAACGCCTTTGCCTTTCTCGAAGCGTTTGAGCCGGTGCTCAAAGGCGGCGAAGATATCCTATATATCGGCTTTTCCTCCAAGCTCTCCGGCACGGTGCAGAGCGCGGTCCACGCGGCGGAAGAGCTCAAGATCAAGTATCCCGAACGCAAGGTGGTCGTGATCGACTCCTGCTCCGCTTCCCTCGGCGAAGGCCTTTTGGTCTACTATGCCGCGCGAAAGCAAGAGCTGAGCTTGGACGACCTCGCAAAGTGGGTCGAAGAAAACAAACTCCGCTTCGTACACTGGTTTACCGTGGACGACCTCGTCTACCTCAAGCGCGGCGGGCGCATCAGCGGCGCCACCGCCGCCATTGCGACAATTCTCAACATCAAACCCGTCATGCATGTGGACAACGAAGGCTATCTCGTCGCGGTGGAAAAGGTGCAAGGCAGAAAGAAATCCCTGCGCGCGCTCTTTGAGCACATGGAGAAAACCGTGGATACAAGCGTTACGGACACCGTATTCATCGGCAACTGCAACGCAAAAGCGGACGCGAACTATGTGGCGGGCCTGGTACACGAGAAATATCCCAACATGATGATCCATGTGGACGATATCGGCACGAGCATCGGCGCGCACAGCGGCCCGGGTACCATCGCGCTGTTCTTCGTTGGAAGCGAGCGATAAAAAGCGATTTGGTCTTAGCGCAAATAAATAATAACCTAATCTTTGGGCGGGAATATCCCGCCTTTTCTTCTTATTACAATTTCAATTACCAATTTCAACTAAATTTTTCATAAACTTTCGTACAGAGCGAACCGCACGCGCTTGTAATGCGCTCTCGATCAGATTAGAATAAAAACACAACAAATCCGCTCATGAGTTGCGATTGCCCATCATCGCGCTCCAATACGGAATTTTTTCGGAGGACGCATGGAACCCATCTATATTACGGGCCACCGCAACCCTGACACGGACTCCATCGTGGCGGCCATCTCCTACGCGATGCTGAAAAACGCATTGGGTGAGCGCGCCTATGTCGCCGCCCGTATCGGTGAACTCAGCGACCAAACAGAGATGCTGCTGCATAAGTTTG
>JAQVML010000127.1 GCA_028703645.1 Eubacteriales bacterium | reverse complement strand
CCCGCGACCTCCCCCTGCTGATATCCGAGCGCCGCACCACGTTTGAGTGCCTGTCGCACGTCCTGTTCCATCGCGTCCCGAACGCTGTATAGTTGCAGTGTATCCATGTGATTTGCTCCTTTACAACCGTGCAGCCTGGTTTAGTCGTTCGACAAGCACTTCGATCTTTTCTTCTGAAATACGATAAGGCACCAGCAGGTCGAGGTGCTGTTTGAGTCCCCAGAACGCGATGCGCAGATGTTTCTCCAAAGCGGGCGTGACATCTTCTCGCGTAATGAATCCCCACTCGATCAGCGTATCAAAATATGCCTGCTTTACGCGATCATTCTGAAACAGCTCCAGATAATGCGAGTCGCTGGTAATCGGTAATGCGCGCCTGGTTGTGTCTATTACGCGCACATCCGCGCGCAGACGAACATCCTGCGAAGATGAGCCGATGATCAACTCAAACGATCCGCTGTCCACAACCCAATCGGAAAACGCAGGATCAAAGTATGCAAAATCTCTTGCGTCCAGCGTAAACGAAATCTCCGCCGATTCACCCGGATCGAGATAGACCTTTGTAAAGTGTTTGAGTTCCTTCGCGGGCCGCGGGAGACGCGCATGACCATCCGCAATATAGAGCTGCGGCACCTCGCCACCGCGTAGATTGCCCGTGTTGGTCAATGTAAAACGAACAGTCAATTGATCCGGCAGTATGAGCTCCTGCGTGGAAAGCCGTAGATTACGATAAGCAAACGAAGTATAGCTCAGCCCGTGCCCAAATGGGAAGAGCGGCGCGAGCTCTTTTTTCTCATAGTAACGATAGCCGACGAACACACCTTCTTCATAAAGCAGTGTATGGTTCTCTCCGGGAAAATGGAGATATCCCGGAATATCGCTCTGTCTGACCGGTATGGTGACCGGCAGTTTTCCGCTGGGATTCGCTACGCCAAATAAAAGTTTGGCAACAGCATTCCCGCAGCCTTCTCCGCAATACCACATGTCCAGTACGGCCTTTACGTGGTCAATCCAAGGCATAACAACGGACTCGCAGTTCATGAGAACCACGACGGTGTTGGCATTGACTGCGCTCACGCGGCGAATCAGCTCTTCCTGCGCGGGCTCAACGTTCATGTGCTTGCGGTTGTAGTCGTCGCTCTCTTCCGGAAGAATCGATCCGGCGAATATAATCGCGACATCCGCCTGCCTCGCCGCCTCTGTGGCGCGGCTGAGCAGTGTTTCATCAACATGGTTTAAATCCAAATAACCGGGCTCGTATCTCAAAGCGGATGGATCAGAGACGATCTGGCGCATTTCATCCAGAGGGATATCAATTTGCCGCGCGTTTACAATGGCACAGCCCGTGCCCTGAAACACCGGATGCTCCGCCCAGTCCCCAAGGATCGCGATCTTCGCCGTTTTCTTTGCGTCAAGCGGCAGAATATGATCTTCATTTTTCAACAGCACCGCGCATTTCTCCGCGGCTTCCCGCGCGAGCGCATGGTGCGCCTGAAAATCCACAACGGGTTTTTCTTTGCCCTCGCGGGCATAGGTCAACGCGAGATCGATCACTCTACGGCTGCGTGCGTCGAGCTCCGCCTCTGTCATCTCGCCGCTTTCGACGGCTGCAACCAGTTTATCGATCGCAATTTTGCTGTACGGCATCTCAAAATCGAGGCCCGCACGAAATGCCGCAAGATGGTCTTTCACCGCGCCGCAATCGGAGATAATGACGCCCTCGTAGCCCCAGTCATTGCGTAACACGTCTGTCAACAGCCACTTGTTCTCGCAAGCTTGTACACCGTTGATCTTATTATAGGAACCCATGACCGTTGCCGGATGCGAATTCTTCACCACGCGTTCAAACGCGGCAAGATAGATTTCGCGAAGCGCTCGCTCCTCGACCACGCTGTCGGAGATGGTGCGCAGATAGTTGGAGTCGTTGCAGACAAAGTGTTTGATGCTAGCCGCAACTCCGTTTGCTTGAAGGCCATTGACGAACGCCGCAGACAGATCTCCCGCCAGACAAGGATCTTCGGAGAAGTATTCAAATCCACGTCCATCGAGCGGCGTCCGGCGCGTATTGATAGCGGGTCCATACAGCAGTCCCGCGTCCAGACTCTTGCACTCCTCTGCAATGGCGGAACCCACACGCGCAGCAAGCTCCGCATCCCAACCGCAAGCGATGCTGGAACCCGCCGGAAAGCAAGTCGCAGGAATCGTCGCCGCCAAAGCATCCTCCGAATCAAATGAAGCGGATACACGTTCGATAAACAGCGCGGTCTTTGGGTCTTCGTCCGGTACATCCAGCAGCCTTACGCCGCTTGTCCCGTCGGTCATGATAAGTTTCGGTATTCCGTGTTGTGGCATTTCGGCCGTGCGCAGCATGGAGCCGTCCACGCACATTTCCGCTTTCTCACGAAGTGTCATTTGCTTCATGATCCGTTCGATATCCATTCTCTCTTCCTTTCAGAAAAGGAAGACAACATGCCAGAGATGTTGTCTTCCTGATGAGCCTTATTCGATGTTTCCCTCTGGCGCAAGCCTTGGTTTTATTCGGTTATTGGAGCGATGTCCATTCCGCCTGGAGCTCGGCGAGTAGTTCGTCCACCGTCAGCTTTCCAGCGGCATACTTGTTAATGCTCTCGCCAAAGAGCTGCGCACCGCCGAATCCCTGCGGATAGTAGGCGCTGTAGATGCCATAGGTCTTGCCTGCATCGATGTATTCTTTGAGCGTCATGCCCGTAGGCCCGATCGCACTCTCATCCGCGGCAATGTTGGTGAACGCGGGAATGAGTTTAAATCCGCTCGTCATATTCTTCTGTCCTTCTGGCGTCATGGCAAGCCATGTAAGGAACTTCTTGGCCTCTTCCTTCACAGGGGAAGCGTTGTTGACGCTCCAGAACGGAGAACTGCTGACGTAGAACTTGTCGTTCAGCGCTGCATCTTCGCTCATGGGCATCGGGAACATACCGACGTCCATATTCGGGTCAACCGCATCCAGTGCGGACTGGCTCCAGGTTCCGCCAATCATCATGGCTGCCTGACCGTTTGCAAAGTCGGAAACCTCGGTGTTAAAGTCCGTGTTGAGCGGGCTCTTGGCATACTGAAACTCAACCGCGACCAGATTCGCCATGTCGATGAACGCCTGATTGCCAACGATGGTTTCGGTGCCTTTGTTCAGACCGTCGATAAATGCCATCGGGTCTGCTTGGCGGGCAAGAGGCGAGTTGAAGTGGAAAATCGCAGACTGATAGAACTCCATGAAGTTGGAGCTAAAAGGCGTGTAGCCTGCCGCAACGAGCTTTTCACAGTCCGCTTTCAGCTCGGACAGCGTCTTCGGCACTTCCGTAATACCGGCCGCCGCGAACATATCCTTGTGATAGACATAGCCGTGGCCTTCTACCGCCAGAGGGAAGCCGTACACTTTTCCGTTGAAGCTGCCGCCATCGAGCGCGGGCTGGCTCATGTACTGCACCCATTCCTGATCGCTCAAGTCTTCCATATATTCGGACATGAGCTGTAGGTCCACATTACCTGCCGTGGAGAAGATGTCCGGTGCATTGCCGCCGGAGAACATCGCCTTGAGCTGGGTTGCGAAATCCTCGGATGAAGTGGATTCCACAACGAACGTCACGTTGGGATACAACGCCGTGTATTCCGCGCAGGCTGCCTTCAGCGCTTCGTCAATTTCATATTTGGACTGATAGATGTGAATCTGTACCGGTTCGGCCGGTGCTTGCGTTGCTGCCTCGGTCGTTTCCGCAGCAGGCTGTGTTGCTTCGGGAGCAGTGCTCGGCGCGGTGGTGCAGCCAAACGCGGACAGCATCATCATAGCGGCGAGCAAAAGAGTCGTAATGAGTCGAATTCTTTTCATGAGCCTTTCCTCCATCTAAATTTTGTTTTGCGTCGAATCGTTTACCGGTAACCATCTATTGAACCGGCAATACGCCGGGTTCAAACATATGCTAGCATCCGTTGCTTATCCCTTGACCGCACCGGACGCGATGCCGGACACGATCTTTTTTTGCATGAACACGTTGAGCACCAGAATCGGGGCAATGCTCATCACGATTGCGGGCAGAGCGATATCCCATTGGTTGGCATGCAGACCGAAGAGCTTGTTGATAGCAAGCTGAACCGTTTGCAGTTCCGTCGTGTTGAGCATGATCAGCGCTACGATATAATCGTTCCAAATCCAGAACAAATCCAGAATGAAGATGCTCAAGAAGGTCGAGCGAATCATCGGCAGCACGATCAGCAGGAAGGTTTGATAGACGTTGCAGCCGTCAATCATCGCTGCCTCTTCAATTTCAAGCGGAATCGCGCGCACCGCGCCTGTCATAATAAAAGTCGAAAATCCCAGGCCGATGCCAACATACGTCAGGATTCCACCCCAGAGACTGTCGTTGAGTCCGAGCGCGCTCATGGTCTTCACGAGCGGTAGCATGACGGATGCAAAGGGAATTAAAAGCGAACCGATTAAAAGCGTTTCAAATACTTTGCTGAACTTCGTTGGATGCCGCACAATCCAATAGGAAACCATCGCAGAAATGATCAGTATCAGCCCGACCGAACCAAAGGTGACCAGAATCGTGTTTGTCATCACCTTGCCCATGTGGAGCGACTGCCAAGCGTTGGAGTAGTTGCTCCATTGGACGGTCTTTGGCAAGCCAAGCAGGTCTGTCATGATCTGCGCCTGCGGCTTGATCGAGTTGTAGATGACCAGCGCAAACGGAGCAAAGAAGAACAGCGAACCAATCAGCGACACGAGAAACTTCAGCAGTTTTAGGATCTGCGCTCTTGTTTTCATCCCAGTTCACGCTCCTTCCTTCTGCTAAAGAACATCTGTGTTGCGGTTACCGCGAAGATGATGAGAAAGAAGATAATTGACTCTGCATTGGCAAATCCGTAGCGGTTTGCGCTGAATGCGTCATAGTAAATCTGAAGCGCCATCGGCGTTGTTGTGCCATACGGCCCGCCTTTGGTCAGCGCAACATTCACATCAAACATCTTAAATGCAGAAGAAATCGTCCAGAACAAACAGACCGTGATGTAAGGCATGCAATGCGGAATCTTAATCTTCCAGAATGTTTTCCATCCGCTCGCGCCGTCAATTCTTGCCGCCTCGGAAAGATCGGCCGGAACGCCGGAGAGAGCCGCAATCATGATCACCATCACATAACCAACGCCTTGCCAAACGCTCACGATCACCAGGGCAATAAACGCGGTTGCCTCTGTGCCGAGCCAGGGGAGTTGCAATACCGCCCAACTGAGCTTTGTGCCAAGAAACTGGATGACGAGAATGAAAATGAACCGCCAGATATAGCCCATGACCACGCCGCCCATCGTATTGGGCAAGAAAAAGATCGCACGGAAGAAATCGCTG
>JAQVML010000126.1 GCA_028703645.1 Eubacteriales bacterium | reverse complement strand
CGTTTGCGCGCGTTGGTGACAATCCAGACGAAGCGGAACAGAAGAAAACCGCGATTCTTGCGCAGGAGCAGTATCTGGATCGGCTCGCTTTGTTTTATATCAACCGCGCGGGCTATGCGGACTTGGGGCTCTATCTGCCGCTGAGTCGAACGTTTGCCGCGTTTTTAAAGAGCGCGGTGATGGAATCCGGTGGTTTTTCGGATACGGCGAAAGCGGAGAGCGCGGATTTACTGCTGCGCATTCATAAAAAGATGCGCAACGAAAAGCGCGTGTACTGCGCACGTATGCTGCCGGATGCGGTCTGCTATCAGCAGCCCCAAAAACGCATGCGCGATGTGATTGCCTCCATCCAACAAGGTCAGCGGGAGATGCGCGATACCATCCGGCGAAACCGAGCGACTATGCGCGAGATTTCCGGCGCGGGCGAAACGCGGGTTGCGGAGAAGAGCTGGCCGTTTGTGGAACTGCTCGGCATCCTCACGGTGCTTTTCGCGGGCCTGATTGGCGCGGTGCCGCCGCTGTTTGTGGTGCTCTATCTGCTGCTTGGCGTTCTGCTGGGCGCGGTGCAGACCGTGCTTTCCACGCTGTTGGAGGAATATGCGTTTCAGCGGCAAACCGATACGGGGCTGTTGCTACGGAGATATCTACTGGCGATTGCCGATCAAATCGGCTTTCATCTGTATACGACGCTGGTCAGGATATTCTCCTGAATTCACCTAAATTCATTGATCGCTCGCATTCGCCGGTGAATGCTTGGTGTGTTCAGTTGTGTGATCGTGTTAAGAACAATAAGGCTCTTAAAGAACGACAAAGCTGTCGAGTTTTTGCCCGGCGGCTTTTGTTTTGGTATAATTCTTGAAAAAGAGAGGGGATTCGTAAAGAAATTTTGAAAAATATGAGATTCCGGTAAAAAAAGAGTTGAAGGTTATGGAAAGTTTGGACTATACTATATTTGGTGGCATATGGCAATGTTTTATCAGTATTGACCGATCGAAATCGACCGAATCTCAGCGAACAGCGACGTTTTCAGATGTAAACTCATTTCGCACTCCGAACATGCGGAACACCAAAGAATGCTACAGAACACGAGGGATGCGAAGATGATGTTGCGATTGCAAAAGTATTTGGCCGAAGCCGGAATCGCCTCGCGCCGCGCGAGCGAAGAGCTGATTACAGCGGGCCGCGTAGCGGTAAACGGCGAAACGGCAACGCTCGGCATGAGCGTTGATCCGGATCAGGACACCGTTCTCTTTGACGGGAAACCGGTTAAGCAGGAAGAGGAGCTCATCACGCTCATGCTCTACAAGCCAAAAGGCGTTGTGAGCACAAGCGATGATCCGCAGGGCAGAAAGACGGTTCAGGAATACGTCAAAGACATTCCCGTCCGCCTGTATAATGTAGGCAGGCTGGATATCAACTCCGAAGGGCTCCTGCTGATGACCAACGACGGAGAGCTTGCCCACCGCATGACCCACCCGAAGTTTTCGGTGGAGAAGACGTATTACGCCATATGCGACGGGAAACTGCAACCTTCCGAAATCGCGTCTCTCGTCAACGGCGTTACGCTGGATGACGGCATGACGGCGCCCGCGCGGGTTACGCACGTTCGCCCGACGAAGACGGGGGACACCTCGTTTCTCATCACGATTCACGAAGGTAAAAATCGCCAGATTCGGCGCATGCTGGAGGCGATTGGCCACAGAACCCTGCGCCTCAAGAGAGAACGCTTCGGGCCGCTGAGCTTAGGCGAGCTCCAACCGGGCGAGATTCGGCGTCTAACGCCGGACGAGATGCGCTCACTGCGACACGCGCTCGGACTCTGATCGCGGCGCACTTTATTAGAAACAACGACCGGTGCGGTTGATGCACGAGGCACCGGAGAAGATTTGGCAGGAAAGCAAGACGCACTGTCGAACGAATAGGACAAGGGACAGGATGAGGCTTATGCCTCCCTTGATAAAAGCAATACAGCGGAGGTACTTAGAATGAGCAACACAATATGGATCGTCCTCGGTGTGTTCGCGGGACTGATCGCCCTGATTATGATTCTCAAAGCAGTGCGTAAGCGGCAGGATCGCCTTTATGGCGATGAAACAGCGCCTGTTGCAGCCGCGGCACCCGCAAGCACGATCGCAAACCGCGCGGAGCTTGCCGCCGTGGTCGCCAGCTGCATCGCCGAAGTGATGGGCAAGGATGTTTCCGGCCTTCGCATCGTCTCGATCAAGCAGGTTGGCTAAGGCAACTATCCTTTTTGTCGGAACAATACATTTCACATATAGTAAATAATCGGAGGTAATTATGCGCAATTTTCTTGTTAATGTGAACGGAACGCAGTATGAAGTAGCCGTTGAAGAGATCGACGGAAAAGCAGCCCCGGCCGTCAAGCCCGCTGCAGCACCCGTAGCCGCACCCGCGGCAGCCCCCGCAGCAGCACCCGTTGCAGCCGTGGCAGGCGCCGCCAAAGTGACCGCGCCGATGCCCGGAACCATTCTTGGCGTCAACGTGAAGGAAGGCGACACGGTCAAGGCCGGTCAGACGGTCTTCGTGCTGGAAGCCATGAAGATGGAAAGCGACATCGTTGCTCCCGTTGCCGGAACCGTTCGCGGCGTTGCCGTTGCGAAGGGCGCATCCGTTTCCGCGGGCGATCTGCTCTGCTCGATCCAGTAAGCGAATTCTCCCGCACAGAATCGCTGGCTAAAACCGGCGTTTCGTGCGCTCCCCTTTCATGACACTGTGGTGACGCGCGCGGGCATTGAAGACCCGTCCTGCGCCGCACAAAAGGAGAAAACCAAATGAGCAAATTATTGATTACCGATACGATCTTCCGCGATGCGCACCAGTCTCTGGCTGCAACGCGCATGCGCACCGAAGATATGCTTCCCGCCTGCGAAGTGCTCGATTCCATCGGATACTGGTCGCTGGAAGTCTGGGGTGGCGCAACGTTTGACGCTTGCCTCCGCTTTCTCAACGAAGATCCCTGGCAGCGGCTTAGAACCCTTCGCAAGGCCCTGCCCAACACCAAGCTGCAAATGCTGTTCCGCGGGCAGAACATCTTAGGTTACAAGCATTATGCCGACGACGTGGTGGAGCAATTCTGCAAAAAGGCGATTGAAAACGGCATTGACGTCATTCGTATCTTCGATGCGTTGAACGACACCCGTAACCTCGAGAGCGCGATCCGCTTCACCAAGAAGTACGGCGGAATCTGCGAACCCGCGATCAGCTACACGGTATCCCCGGTTCATAACGAGGACTACTTTGTCAAGCTCGCCAAAGAACTCGTTCAGATGGGTGCGGACACGATCTGCATCAAGGACATGGCAAACCTTCTGCTGCCGTATGATGCGTATTCGCTCATTTCGCGCCTGAAGAAGGAAGTTGACGTTCCGATTCATCTGCATACGCACAACACCACCGGCACCGGCGACATGGTCTATCTCATGGCGGCGCAGGCCGGCGTAGACATCGTGGACACCGCGCTTTCGCCCTTTGGCAATGGCACGGCGCAGCCCGCAACCGAGCCGCTGGTCGCCACCCTCAAGGGAACCGAACGCGACACCGGCCTCGATCTGGTGAAGCTCTCCGAAGCCGCGAAGCTCATGCGTCCCGTTGCGGATCGCATGATCAAAGATGGAACGATCTCCATCAAAGCGCTGCGCGTGGACACCAACACGCTGCTGTATCAGGTGCCGGGCGGCATGCTCTCTAACCTGATCTCCCAGCTCAAAGAAGCGGGCAAGTCCGACAAGTATTACGACGTACTCGAAGAGGTGCCGCGCGTTCGCAAAGACTTTGGCTATCCGCCGCTCGTAACGCCTACGAGCCAGATCGTCGGCACGCAGGCCGTGATGAACATCATCTCCGGCGAGCGTTACAAGATCTTCACCAAGGAATCCCGCGCGTTGCTGCGCGGCGAATATGGCCAACTTCCGGGTCCTGTCAACGAGGAAGTGCGCAAGATGGCCATCGGTGACGACGAAGTAATCACCTGCCGGCCTGCGGATCTGCTCAAGCCCGAGTTGGAATCCTATCGCGAAGAGATCAAGGATCACTCCCGCCAGGATGAAGACGTACTCAGCTACGCGCTCTTCCCGCAGGTTGCGCTCAAGTTCTTTGAAGCGCGCGAAGCCGCGGAGCGCAAAGCGCAGGAACCGCAGCAGGACGATGGCGTCCGCACGCTGTACGTGGAGGACATTGGCGCATAACGTATGAGACATCTGCCGAACATTCTATCCGGATTACGGCTCATTCTCGTTGGCGTTTTTGTGATGCTCTTTCGGGCAGGCAGTTATCTGCCTGCCCTGTGCGTATTCGTATTTGCGTTTTTTACCGATGTGCTGGATGGCCAGATTGCGCGCGCAAACGGTTGGGTTTCCAACCTTGGCAAGCTGCTAGATCCGCTTGCGGATAAGCTGATGACGCTCGCAGCTCTAGTCTGCATCTATCTGGGAAAACTCAAGACGATCTATCTCGTGCTGTTCCTGCTCATGGCGCTCAAGGAACTGCTGATGATCATCGGCGGTCTGTTCATGGTCAAGCATCGGGTGGTCGCCATGGCGGACTGGCCGGGCAAAATCGCAACCGGACTCTTTGCGGTCGGCGTCATGCTCTCGCTGCTATCGTTCCTGTCGCTGAACGTGGAGCCGTACAATCTCTACATTCTGGGATTGGCGACCGCGATGTCCTATTTTGCGCTGGTATTTTATGCAGCAACACAGCTTCCGCGCGCGTTTCAAAAGAAAACGGATTCCCAGACCAACGAGAAACAACTCAGCGAACACTGAGCGCGTATCCGACGCAACTTCTGGAAAACGCTTGCAAAAGCATAGCGATACTGCTATAATGCTTTTGTTGGATGATTGAACTTTTAGCGGAGAGTGGGCAAAACCCACTCTTTCGTTTTGAAGGGTGCTTTTTCATCTTTTTGATGAGAGAAAATCACTTGTTTTGGTTTGTTGTTTGATAGAACTGGGTGCTTTTTTTAGCATCCGTAGCCGAAACACATCGATTTTACGCAGGAGAGAACCACCTCTTGCGCCAAAACAAATCGAGTTGTCAGCGCATTTGGAGGAAGATATTTGAACACAGCACAAAAGGTGGAACAACTACTCAAGCAGCCGATTGAGGCGCTTGGGTTTGAGTTATGCGACGTGGAATTCATCAAGGAATACGGCGATTGGGTATTGACGCTGTATATCGACAAAGAAGGCGGCGTGAATATTGACGACTGCGAGCGGGTCAGCCGCGCGATCGATCCGATGCTGGACGAAGCAGACCCGATCGAACAGGCGTACATGCTCTCCGTTTCCTCGCTGGGGCTCGACCACCCACTGAAAAAAGACGCGGATTTTGCCCGCAACATCGGCAAACGCATCGAGATTAAGCTCTT
>JAQVML010000125.1 GCA_028703645.1 Eubacteriales bacterium | reverse complement strand
AGGTCTGCCCGCAGCGAGCGCAAGCCAGGTTTCGCTCGGTACGGCGATACGCGTCATCCCCTTTTTCAGCGGAACCAGCACAACATCCGCAATCGAATATACCTGCGCGGTTTGGTCGGCGGAAAGCAAGGGGAAAAGCAGTACGTTTTCAATCTGCTCACGCTCAATTCGATTTTTCACGTGCTCCCGAAGCGCGCCGTCGCCAAAGACGAGAATACGAATGTCCGACTCGTTCTTGAGTCGCTTTGCCGCGTCCAGTATGACATCCGGCTCCTGCAAAAAGCCGAGCGTTCCGGCGTAGACGGCATAAAACCCTTCCCGCGAAAGGCCCAGTTCGTCAAAGAGCTTGTTTTTCTCGCGCAAGATCGGTTGTATCGAGTCCGTGTCCGCCCAATTGGGAATCACGGTGATGGTTTCCGGCTTGATTCCGCGCGCAATCAGCGTGCGCTTCATCTCCTCCGAAAGCGTAACAAACGCGCTATTATGGCGGTAGATGTGCTGCTCCATCCTCCGGCAAAACCGCACAAACGGGTGCCACTCGGTATACGTACCCGCCGCAACGAGATTATCCGGAAAGATTTCCTGCAAGATATAGATCGTCCGCGCGCGCCGATTGAGCCGCGCCCCGACCAAGCCGAGATAGGCGGGCAAGCTGCTGAAGATGTAGACGTCCGCCTTGAGCTTTTTTGCAGCGCGATAGATCGCAATCGTGTTCTGGCAGGCGCGCAATGCGCGCTCTAGTAGCTTCGCGCCGCGCCGCGCTTTCTTTCCCACGCGCTGAATACGATAGCCTTCCGGCGCAATCTCATCCCTACGATTGTAAAAAGCCGCGCGCTCTTCTTCGCTGAGTTCGTGTCCGGGCAGCTTGGTCACCACGCTGACACGCGCGCCAAAGCGGCAAAAATCTTCCGCAAGATCGGCATACAGATGCGTGATCGGCGTGACTTCCGGCGCGAAATGCGTCGAAATCAGCGCGATATGCAGTTGTTCTTCCATCATCGCCGCCCCTCTCGACCCAACTCTATCTCTACGGCCTATCGTCTGTGTCCGCTCAGGATCGCTGTTTTCGCAACACACCGACCGAATAAGCCTAATACCCCACTTATAGCGCAAATTTTATCATTTCAGCGCGTAGGTGTCAATCAAACGCGGGTTTGGGAGACACCCCGCACTTGTTCTCTGAATCACGCGATAATCCGAATGCAAAAAGCGGAGGAAATGATCCCCCGCTTCAAGAAATGCTGGCTTTACTCTTCTTCTTTATAATCGGCGATTCGCTTCTGCGTGTTTGCATCATATTTATTGATGCAAAGCGGGCGAAGCTTATACGTCAGCACCACGCTTGACTTCACGTATTCATTATAAAACGCCTTTTTGATACGATCCATGACCAGTCTGCCAGTCTCATACGTCACCGATGGCAGCAGTATCACATATTGCATGACGCTGTAGCGGGAGATCGTGTCTCCGCGGCGCAGGTTGGTTTGGGCCACATGCAAGAGCTGCTTCATGATGTTATCCAGCACGAGGTTGTCAAATCTCTGCTCATATGTGTTGCTGATGGTCAGCAGAGCCAGGAACATCGTGCCGTTATAGCGCTCCAACATGCGGCGTTGTAGCTGGTAGATCTCCTTGAAGATCTCATATTCGCAGACAAACGCGCCATGCCCGTCGGTATCCTCTTCGAGCATATTCTGGACCTTCTCAATGTCCGCCTCCATCTCCTGATCCGCCTGTACGATGAGCTTATACACCGCGCGAATCTCGCCGGAGGGCTGGATGCCGAGCTGCTTATAATGTAGATCGGTCGCAAAATAGTATTGCGAGAGCGCTTCGCGCTTTTTCCCCGTCTTGACCAGCGCCATCATCAGCTCCAAATGCAAGCGCTCGTCAAACATATCCACGTCCATCGCCTTGCGGCAAACCTGCACGATCACGTCGTATTCTTCCTCTACCTTCAGAAGGTCGAGCAGGGTAAAGACGCTCTCTAAAAACAGATCGTGATAATATACGCTCTTGGGTACAACCCACATCTCCTCGGCGGAGTTGGTGAGAAGCGGGCCGGTATAAATCTGAAGCATCTGCAGATAGCGCTCAATGCACTCGCGATTGCTCATGCCGGGCGTGCGTGCCTCCTGACAAAGCCGCTCAAACTCGAACACATCGATTTCGCAATCCAGATTCGGGTTCCATTGATATGCTCCGCGCGCGGTCAAAATGGAATCGGACAATTCCGGCAGATTGCTTTGATCGACAAGCGAGCGATAGCGGTGCAGCAACGTGCGCAGCGCGGTCGCAGGATTTCGATTTTCCTTGTCCGACCAGAGCATCTCTAATAATTCCTCGTGCGGAACCGCGCGATCTTTTTTCAAGATGAGATACTCGAGAAACTGACTCGTCTTTTTTGCCTGGCGAAGCTGCGTGAGTGCCACGTTTCCGTTGACCACGATTTCAAAATTGCCAAACATCTTGACTTTAATCTTTGCGCTGGGCATGTCGTCTCCTCCTTACGTTCTTGCGTGCTGGGCGGGCTGGAGCGCGCCGCCTGTTGATGGAATCAAATCCTGTTTCGGCGCTGCTTCGCCTTGGAAAACGGTCATTTCTGGAATCTCTCTTTCATACAATAGGACATCCCGATAGCTGCTTTTTTTGTTAAAAATCATTCTTGAAGTATCTTTTTCATACTATAGGGCATCCCGCAAGTTGCTATTTTGTTAACGGTCATTCCGGGAGTTTCTTTTTTAGTTGATCCGGATTAGCCGCAAATAACAGCGCGGTCTCTTTTGTCACCCGCTTCTCTTTCACGAGGCGGAAGATATCCGCGTCCATGGCGCGCATTCCATCGGAAACACCGGCAAAGATGACGTTATCCATCTGGTGCGCTTTCCCTTCGCGAATCATATTTTGAATCGCGCTGTTGACCAGCATGATCTCAAACGCAGGTTCCAGTCCGCCATCGACCGTCGGTAACAGTTGCTGGCTGACCACCGCGCGGAGCACCATGGAGAGTTGGACGCGAATCTGCTGCTGTTGGTTTGCGGGAAAAACATCGATGATTCGATCGATCGTCTTGGCCGCGCCTACAGTGTGCAGCGTGCTGAGCACCAGCTGGCCCGTCTCCGCCGCAGTCAGCGCGGTTTGAATCGTCTCCAAATCCCGCATTTCGCCGAGCAAGATCACATCCGGCGCCTGCCGCAGCGCCGCGCGCAACGCGGTTTGATAGCTCTTTGTGTCGTGCTCAACCTCTCGCTGGCTCAATACGCTCGCTTTATGCGCGTGGATAAACTCAATCGGGTCTTCAATGGTGATGATATGCCCGCGCCGATTTGTATTGATGCGATCGATCAGGCACGCGAGCGTTGTCGACTTTCCGCTTGCGGCGGGGCCCGTTACCAACACCAGTCCTTTTTTCACGTCCGCCAGACGTAGAATCTCATCGGGAATATGCATCTTTTCCGGGTCCGGCAGCGCCAGAGACACCACGCGCAGCACCATGGCAAGCGAGTTGCGCTGCTGATATGCATTGCAGCGAAAGCGTCCGACCCCGCTGATGGAAAACGAAAAGTCGTCGTCACCCTGTTCCAGCAGGCGATCGATATCCCGGTGATCCAGTTCATAGACCTGCCGGATCAGTCGCTTGGTATCGTCCGGCTTCAGCACACCGTCAAATAGGTGCTGTACCTCGCCCGCAACCTTGAGTCTCACGCACGAACCGGGGATGATAAACACATCCGATCCGCCGCGCTCGATGGCAGATTGCAAAATATCATGAACCTCCGCCATCCTGATTATCCTCCTTGCCAGAGCGTGCCCGTGTTCTGGCCTGTCCATGTTTCCGCGTTTTCATAGCGATAGCTCAGAATATCGCATTTGCCTTTCGATACATCCACCTCAACGTTGAGCGCGTGTCCATCGCTTGAATCGACGGAGAATGCGTAGCTTCCGTCCGTCTGCTTGACCACGCCTTCTATACGATCGGGCGCGTTGCCCTCTTGCAGCGCGTCGTCGAGCAAAATCAGCATCGACTGCGCGCGCACATCCGTGTCGTAGTAGGCAGCCGTGCTAACGGCGGTCTTTTCCGTGAGCGCCGCGTCGGATCTCGCCTGAATCAGCGCAAGCGACGCAAACAGCGTTAAACTCACCACCACGAGGATGAATACGATGCTGGAGGCGCCTACGCCCATGCGGGAAGGATACGGTTTCATGGCGTTTCCCCCTCATCCTGCACATAGCGCGCGGCATCCAGCGCATATACCTTGCCTTGCGGCGAGGTAACGGTCAACTCGATATCATAAAGAGTCCCTTGCAGCGGGGATTCATCGATCGTTACCACGCAATCCACGGTTAAATCGTCCGCGATTTTCACCGAGAGCACGCGCGCGCCGCAGGCGTTGCAGGTATTGTCTCCGACCGGGTCCGCCTTCACCTGCTCCGCAACGCTCTCCATGGCGAGGATGGCGCGCGATTCATACGCGCTCTGCTGCGCGGTCGTATTCGCCGCGGCAATCAGGCGAACCACCACGCTGGTGGATAACGCAAGAAACAGAATGACGATCGCCATTTCGATGAGAATCGGGCTCATTGTGCCGCGCTGTTTCGGCGGACGAAGCATTTGTTCCATTATGCGCCGCCCTCCTTTGCCGCCTGTAAATAGAGCGAGGTCGTATGTGTTTTGCCGGTTTCGTCTACGATCTCAATCGTCAAGAGGCTTTGATCCAGCGTTACATGAAGCGCGCTCGCCTGAAAAATTGACTCGCCATACTCCGGCGAAAACGCGCGATCCGCCTGTGCAAAATATTCGCGCACCTGTGTTCCGTCGCAATAGATATAGGTCGCATATCGTTCACCGTCGATCTCTTGACCCAGCGTAAGCACGCTTTGACCATCCGCATTGCGGATCTCAATCTGGCCCGCCTCATCCGCGCCACGTACCTTGCTAATCAGATAGCTCAGCCCCGTGCGGGAGACATAGGCCTGCTCCGCCGTGGTGTTGATCGCGCGATACGAGCGCGCCCCTACGATGACCACGACTAAGCTCAAGAGCGCAAACGCAGCCAGCAGCGCAAAGATGAATATGCCGCGCAGATCGCCGCGCTTTTGCGCATTTAACCGCGCGCTCACGAGCCGCCCCACGCGCGCAAAACTTGCACGCTCGGCATCACATTTGCCGCGATAACGTCGTAGACCACGACATAGCGACTTTCATCTACGTGAACGCCATAGTTGTCATAAATATAGGTAAGGCTCGGCGGATACTTTCCTTCCACCGCATAGCAGGTGACAATCGCGCGCTGAAGCGCGGAGGCAACCACCTCCGTCTCGCGCGCGTCGTTTCGCTGAGACGTGGAAAAAAGAGCGCTCAGAAAGAGAATGACAAGCAGGGAAAACACCGCAAG
>JAQVML010000124.1 GCA_028703645.1 Eubacteriales bacterium | reverse complement strand
GGATTACACCCCGCAGGAAATCTCCGCGATGATTCTGCAAAAGCTCAAGACCGACGCGGAAGCGTACCTTGGCGAACCCGTTACGCAGGCGGTCATCACCGTTCCGGCTTACTTCACGGATAGCCAGCGTCAGGCGACGAAGGACGCGGGCCGCATTGCCGGCCTCGAAGTCCTGCGCATCATCAACGAGCCGACGGCTGCCGCGCTTGCTTACGGCATGGACAAAGAGAACAACCAGAAGATTCTGGTCTACGATCTCGGCGGCGGCACATTCGATGTCTCAATCCTCGAGATTGGCGACGGCGTGTTCCAGGTTCTTGCGACCGCAGGTAACAACCGCCTCGGCGGCGACGACTTTGATCAATTGATCATGGACTACATCGCCAATGACTTCAAAAAGAACAACGGCATCGACCTAAGACAGGACAAGATGGCGCTGCAGCGCTTGAAAGAAGCCGCTGAAAAAGCGAAGATCGACCTGAGCGGCGTCGCACAGACCACGATCAATCTGCCGTTCATCACGATGGACAAGTCGGGCCCGAAGCACCTTGATATCACCATCACCCGTGCGAAGTTCAACGAGCTGATCAACGACCTCGTCGAGCAGACCAGAACCCTCATGCAGAAGTGCATGAGCGACGCGGGTCTCTCCGCCTCTCAGGTGGATAAGGTCATCCTCGTCGGCGGTTCGTCCCGTATCCCGATGGTGCAGGATATGGTCAAGAAGATCACCGGCAAAGACCCATTCAAGGGCATCAACCCGGACGAATGTGTTGCCATCGGCGCGGCGATTCAGGGCGGCGTTCTCGGCGGCGAAGTCAAAGACATTCTGCTTCTGGACGTCACTCCGCTTTCCCTCGGCATCGAGACCGTCGGCGGCGTGTTCACGAAGCTGATTGAGCGCAACACCACCATCCCCACGAAGAAGAGCCAAATCTTCTCCACCGCGGCGGACGGACAGACCAGCGTTGAAGTCCACGTGCTCCAGGGCGAGCGCGGTATGGTTCAGGGCAACAAGACCCTCGGCAGATTCCAGCTCACGGGCATTGCGCCCGCACCGCGCGGCGTACCGCAGATCGAGGTTTCCTTCGACATCGACGCAAACGGCATCGTGCATGTTTCGGCAAAAGACCTCGGCACGGGCAACCAGCAGAACGTGACCATCACGGCTTCTACCAACCTCAACGAGGACGAGATCAAGCGCGCGGTCAACGAAGCGGAGAAGTTCGCGGACGAAGACAAGCAGCGCAAGGAAGAGGTTGAGACCAGGAACCATGCGGATCAGTTGGTCTACACCACCGAGCGCAGCCTGAAAGAAATGGGCGACAAGATCGACGCTTCCGGTAAGGAACAGGTCGAGAACTCGATTGCCGATCTCAAGAAGACGCTCGAAGGCGGCGATATCGAGATGATCAAGACCGCGACGGAGAAACTCACCGAAGTCAGCTACAGCGTGTTTGGCAAGGTCTATGAGCAGGCACAGCAGCAGGCGGGCGGCGCGGAGAATGATCCCAACGCACAGGGCGGCTATTCCGACGCAGGCAGCCAGCAAAAAGACGACGTAGTGGATGCAGATTACGAAGTTGTCGACGACAACAAGTAAGAATTGACCATCCCACAATCATAAAAATATGCAACAGGGAGGCGCAACAAAGGCTTGCGCCTCCTTGTCGGAATCATTATCGATCGGATGAATCGATCAAAATAGTTGAAGCAGAAAGCGAAAGAAAAAAATGCGCTTTCGGCAGAGAGGTGACGGGCGTTGGCAGAAAAACGCGATTATTACGAAATACTGGGTGTGAGTAAAACCGCAACGGAGAGCGAGATTAAAAGCGCGTTCCGTAAAAAAGCGAAGGAGTGCCACCCCGATTTGCATCCTGGCGACAAAGCCAAGGAAGCGCAGTTTAAGGAACTCAACGAAGCGGCGGAGATTCTCTCCGACGCGGATAAGCGCGCAAAATACGACCAGTTTGGTCACGCGGCTTTCGATCCCAGCATGGGTGGACAGGACCCGTTCGCTGGCGGCGGATTCGGTGGCTTTGGCGACTTTGGCGATATTCTGGGTCAGATGTTTGGCGGCGGATTCGGCGGATTTGGCGGCGGACAGACGCGAAACGGCCCGATTCCGGGCGATGATCTTCGCTATAACCTGACGATTACGTTTGAAGAAGCGGCGTTTGGCGTGGAGAAGGAGATCACAATCCCGCGCGAGGAAACCTGCGAAACATGTCACGGTTCCGGCGCGAAACCCGGCACCGAACCGGTCACCTGCAAGACCTGCGGCGGTACGGGACAAGTTCGCACACAGCAGAGCACGATTCTCGGCTCGTTTACGTCAACGCGGCCCTGCACGGCCTGCAAAGGCACCGGAAAAGTGATTGCAGATCCCTGTCAGGATTGCCGCGGGACGGGTCGCGTTCGCAAAAACCTGAAAAAGACCGTTAAGATTCCCGCGGGTATCGACAACGGCCAGAGCCTCTGCCTGCGCGGCATGGGCAGCGCTGGGCACAGAGGCGGGCCAAACGGCGACCTGTATGTGACCATCAGCGTACGGGGGCATAGGCAGTTCACGAGAAAGGGATTTGACCTCTATCTGCAAATGCCGATTTCTTACACCATGGCGGCGCTGGGCGGCAGCCTGACGGTGCCGACGCTGAAGGAAAGCGTAAAATATCAAATTCCCGCCGGAACGCAGACGGGGTCGACCTATCGCCTGCGCGAACAGGGCATCCAGCGGCTCAACGCGAGCGGCAAGGGTGATTTGCTCGTTACCGTAAACGTTGAGGTGCCAAAGCATCTGACAGACGAGCAGAAGAAGCTGTTGGAACAGTTCGCCGCAACGCTCGGCGAAAGCGGCGAAACCCGGCAGAGCAAGCGGAAACGGTTTTAATTCGGTTAACCCTAAAACCATTAATTAAGCACATAAACGAAAAAAACGGCCTCCCGAGTTCATGTTCGGGAGGCTGTTTATTGATCATGAAAAGGATAGATTGCGTTACTCGTCGGGTTGGATCAGCTTTGGCTGATGCTTCTTGCGATACGAGAGCACAAGCTGCATGGCGAGCGAGACAGCGCCGCTGAAGAGCAGGATGAAGTAGAAGCTCGCAACGCGGCTTAAGAGCATTGCGGGAACGATGAGCGTGCCTTTGAATAGCACACCAAAGAGCTTAACAAACCCGCTCTCGCTCGCGCCGGCCGAGCCGGGGATCGGAAGAAAGCAAACCGCGAGATACAGAACGGATTGCAGCGCGATAAAATCGAACATTCCAAAAGCGGAGAGATTAAACGCGCGGTAGATGAAATAGGGAATCACAAACTGGGCACCGAGCAGAAGAATATAGGAACCCAGCTCGGCAAACAGCAGCCATTTATGCCGCTTGAACACTTCCGCGCCCTTTTGATAAAGCAAAATTTGATCTTTGACGCGCTTCTCAATCCGCTCGGGATGCTTCACGATGTGAATCTTGGTGAGCAGCGCGAGCACTTTGTGTACCAGCCTGCCCGCGAACGTTTTGCTGAACATTGCGAACAGCAGAAACAGAATCAAACCGATGTTGATCAAAGAGCCGAGAATGAAGAGCCACAGAAACCCTCCGAGATTATCGAGTATCAGCGACGTGCGAAACGGAAACAACACGGTAGGAATCAATAAAACGACGAGCTGATGCGCCGCGTTGACCAAAAGCAGCGAGAGCGACGCATAGGACACATCGACTCCGTAAGCGAGCATGTAATACAGCTGCATCGGCTGTCCGGCGATTCCGGCAGGGGTTACGTTGGTGTAGTATTGCCCGATATAGCCAAAGCCGATGTTTCTCATCAGCGAAATCGGCTTTCCATACAAAACACGAAGCGCAATATGCAGCGCAACGCCAAACATCACCGAGGCAAAGAGCGAAGCGCCGAGCGCGGCAAGCAGCCAAAGCGGGTTGGAAGTTTGTATCGCCGACCAGATTTCGTTCAGCGAGGTCTCTCGAAAGATGATATAGAGCGTGACCGCAATCAACACCAGCATGAATAATGTGCTGATGAGGCGCAGTTTTTTACTGCTCTTCTTGTTCTCCCCGTTTGGGTCTTCCGCCGCGCCGTTTGGCGCCGTTTGTTGTATCATATTATCCATCTACAAGATCATACTAAAAAGTTGAATCGATTGCCATATTTCATTTACTTGAAACGTGAACTTATCATGAAGTGCTGTTAAACTCTTTCGAAAATTTAGACTTGCGATCAAATTGTATGTGATAGAAATGGTTTTACATGAAAATTACAACAATATTATTCGTTCGATGCTTATTCGAGAATCTGCGCCTGAAGTTTTTTCGTGAGCGTCGTTGATCCACTCTCGCATCCGGCTCTCCTTGATCAGGCTTCGGTTTCAAAAAACGCAGTGTGTCCAACGGCGTCTACGATTTGTACGATAGGATGCTCAAGTTCCATAACGGGCAGCGACAGCGGCAGCTTTGGACGACAGTCGGTCGAAATCGGCGTAAAAATGCCGTGATCTACGGTTCCTACCGCCGCATAGACGAGCGGGTAGGCGGGAGAGAAGATCGCTTCTTCGATTTGGAGCATCCGCTTGCCGCGCAGGGTTACGATTTGAAACGAGATCTGCGCCGGAGTTTCATCCGCTGGATATCGCAGCATCAACTCGTTGTCTCCTTCTAAAAACGACCGCGCGCTCATACCCTTGAGCTGCCGCGCGCGGAGCGTATAGAGCGAGATGGGCGATGCGTCCACCGCGAGGAAACGCCTGCCGAGCTTGCTTGCGGCGGCTGCCGTCGTTCCGCTGCCGGAAAACAGATCGCACACGAGATCGCCGGGACGCGAAGAGGCGAGGATAACGCGGTTGAGCAGCGCTTCCGGCTTTTGTGTGGCATAGCCGACGCGCTCGCTGTCCTTTTGCTGCAGGTGCTCGATATCGTCCCAAACGTCGCTTGGATACACCGGCGTGTCCTCATAATACGTGTAGATTTTTCCCGCCGAACGGATGGTGAAGCAAATTCGCCCGTCTTCGTCGATGAAGCGGCGCATATGGTTGCGTTTTTCCGGCCCACGCGGGCGACCAACAGCGGAGATATCAAAAAACACCTTCGCGCTCTTGCGGTAGAAGAGGATCGTGTCGTGCTTGCGCGGATAATACCGCGTTGCCCTGCCGCCGGATTTATAGCACCAGATGATTTCGTTCATGAAGTTTTGTTCGCCAAAGAGTTCATCCAGCATCAGACGGAGCTTTGCGCTCATGCGGTAGTCGATGTGAAGGTATAGCGATCCGCTCTCGCAGAGCAGATCATGCGCGCCGGAGAGGATCGCGCGCATCCAGTCGAGATAGGCGGACTCCTCCATCGTGTCCGTATAGGTCGGCAACGACAGCCGTGCATGTCCCGTACCAATCTTGCTATGGAACACGTCG
>JAQVML010000123.1 GCA_028703645.1 Eubacteriales bacterium | reverse complement strand
CGGAATCGGCATTCTTTGGCGTGCAATCCGAAAGAATCCCGAAAAATTGCGCAACCGCGAGTTTTATTTTTTCGGTGCGTTAACGCATATCGTTATGATGCTATCGATGCTGCTTCTGCCGCAGAAAGATATTCTGCCTACCATGAGGGCTATGGCCATACCGGTGCTGCTGATCTATCCGTTGGGTACGCTAGCCATGTGCTGGATCATCACCTATGAACACAAGAGCCTGCAAACGGAGAGGCAACTCAGCGCCAGTGAAATTCGCTTTCAAAAGGTTTGCGAGCAGGCACCGCTTGGCATCATCGTGCAAAGCGGAGAGGACATCACCTTTGTCAACACCGCGTTTACCAATATACTATGCATGACGAAGGAAGAGATCATGCGCGTGAGCTGGAGAACCTACACGTACCCGGATGATTTGGACAAAGACAGCACCTTGCTTCAGCAGATGCTGTGCGGCGAGATTGATCAGTATGATTTAGTCAAGCGCTACATTCGTTCGGACGGAGCACTGGTTCGCGTTCATCTCTATGTTGCGATTCTGAACCGTGTGCAACCATTTGAGAAAAGCGACTATATCTGCATTGTGCAGGATATTACGGGGGAGTTTGCGCGCCAACAGGAGCTGTTGGAAAGCGAGAAAAAGCACCGCGAGATTTCCAGCTTCTTAAGCACGTTACTGGAGTCCATTCCGGATCATATCTTCTATAAAGATAAAAATGGCGTCTATCTCGGCGCGAATCACGCGTTTGAGCTGGCTTCCGGCATACAAAAAGAGCACCTGACCGGCAAAAACGATTACGAGCTATATGATCATGATACGGCTGTGTTCTTCGTTGAAAAGGATGCGGAGGTATTGGAGCAAAAGCAGGCGGTTCGCAGTGAAGAAACGGTCGCATATCCGGATGGTAGGCGGGTGATTACGGAGACGCTCAAGACGCCGTTCTTCAACGACGAGGGGGAACTGTCCGGCCTGATTGGAATCAGCCGCGATATCACGGATCGCAAGAAAAAAGAGGAGAGAATCGAGTATCTCAGCATTCACGATGTCATGACAGGACTCTATAGCCGCATGTATTTCGACACGGAACTCTATCGGGTGGATTCGGAGAACGATTTGCCGTATTCGGTGATTATGGGTGATATCAACGCCCTCAAGCTCACCAACGATCTCTTTGGACACAGTGAAGGAGACAAACTCATCATGGAGACCGCGCGGCTCTTGACCGCCACCTGCGGACAGAGCGTGATCGCGCGCACGGGCGGAGACGAATTCTCTGTGTTACTGCCCAAGACGGACGAGGAGAAGATCGCCCGCGTGATCCGGCGGATCAATCGCGCGTTTGAAGAGAAAAAGCAACAGATGTGCGATCAGAACTTTTTATTGAGTATATCGCTCGGATACGCGACAAAAACCAACGAAGAGCAGACGATCAGCGAGATACTAAAAACGGCGGAAGAGCATATGTATCGCCGAAAACTGCTGGAGCATCAGAGCATTCGCAGCACGCTGCTTTCCACCATCAAAGAACTGCTGTTTTCCAAGAGCAACGAAACCTTGGAGCATGCAGATCGCATGGGAAAGCTTGCACGCAGTCTTGGAGCGGAACTTGCGCTCAATGAGACGGATATCGTCTCACTTGAACTCATGGCGACCCTGCACGACATCGGCAAAATCGGCATCAGCAACAACATTTTAAGCAAACCCGGCAAACTGGACGAACTCGAATGGACGGAGATTCGCCGCCACCCGGAGATTGGCTACCGCATCGCGCTTACGATTCCGGAGTTGCAGGGGATTGCGGGCTATATTCTTTGCCATCATGAGCGCTGGGACGGAAAAGGATATCCGCAGAGCATCAAGGGCGAAGAGATTCCCTATATCTCGCGCATTGTCTCGGTGATTGACGCGTTTGACGCGATGACCGAGGATCGATCGTATCACAAAGGCATGTCGAGCAAAGAAGCGGCAAACGAGATTGTGCGCTGCGCCGGAACACAGTTTGATCCAGAGATTGCGCGCGTATTTGTCGAGCAAATCTTGCATATACCGTTTGCGATAAGCGAAGATCAACCGCAGAACGCGTAGGAAACAGATACACACAGGGCGACCCGGATCACGATGATGCCGAGTCGCCCTGTTTTGTTATGATCAATTGAAATGTTAATTCGGTGGAAACCGCCGGATTATTTGACCTCTTCCTGATTGATGATGCCGCCGAATATGGTTTTCAGGCAGATACGCAGATCAAGCCAAAGCGACCAATGCTCAATATACCAAATATCGTGCTTCACGCGCCCTTCAATCGAAGTATCCCCGCGGTAGCCGTTGACCTGCGCCCAGCCGGTGATTCCGGGACGAACCAGATGCTTGAGCATATACAGCGGAACGGTCTCTTGAAACTGTTCTACGTAATGCGGAACCTCCGGCCGCGGGCCGATCAGGCTCATATCGCCTTTTAACACGTTGAAAAACTGCGGCAGCTCGTCGATGCTGGTCTTGCGCATCAGGCTGCCAAAGCGCGTTTTGCGCGGGTCGTCGGTCTTTGTCCAGCCGGTGTTTTCCTCCGCGTTGACGCGCATGGAGCGGAATTTATACATTTGAAACAAGCGCTTGTTCTTGCCAACTCGCGTCTGCTGAAAGATGATCGGGCCCGGACTTGAGAGCAGCGTTCCAATCACCGCAAAGAGCATGATGGGACTTGTGATCACGATCAGGATCAGCGAAGTGACGATATCAAACAACCGCTTGACGAGCGCGTTTCCCGGAAAATCGAGCGGCGTTGTGCGCAGGCTGAGCAGTTTGCAGTCCCCGAGCGTTTGAACCGTGGTGCTGGAGGGAATATAGTCGTTGTAATACGGAATGATGGAGAGTTTTGTGCCGTATTTTTCGGTCGCGGCGATGATCTGCGGCAAAAGCGCCGTCTGTTCCAGCTCCAGCGCGACGACGACCTCGTCGAGCCCGATGTTGGAGAGCACTTTGGTTCCGACTGCCGCCCATTCGCCGAGGCAAGGCAGCTGACCCATACTGTCGGGTTTGCCGATATAGCCGTCTATCGTATAGCCAAACTGTGGAGCGGAGAGGATGGTATTTTTATATTTTTGCGCGAGTGCGCCGCTGCCGACCAGCACGACGTGCTTGAGATTATAACCCTTTGCGCGATAGCGGGAGAGCACCACACGAACGAGCAAGCGCTTGACCAGCACCAGCACGCTGGAGAGCAGATAAAACAGCGCGAGCGCCGCGCGCGAAAAATCGATCAGGCGGAAAAGGTATAATAGCGCGCCGCCGCCGAGCACGATGACCGCGTTGACGAACAAGACCCACTTGATATCGAAGTTGAACGATTTGCCGCGCACGGAGTCGTAGAGTTTTGCAAGCTGATATCCAAAGATGCTGGCGACGGCGAAAATCAGCGCAAAAATAAACAGATTCTTAGGTTGAAGCGCAATATTGGATGGATCATGTCGAACGACCAGCAGCCAAAAATAAGTTGCGCCATAGTAGGACGCACCCACGATGACGAAGTCGATCAACCGATTGATCTGATTGAGTACGCGCTGCCATCTTTTGATCATGAGTTCTCTTTTCTCCGATGCATCCGATCTGTTTCTTTTGTTTGCAACCTGTGTTTGTTGTGTTGCGATAAAGACCCTCTCGACATCATCTTACGAAATCGGCAATGAATCGTCAACCATATCGCGTGAAAAACAACCGTTGATAATGGTTGCGTCTGTTTTGCGCGGCAATTTATACGCGGACAAAAAAATCAAATCGATTCGCTCTGCGCGATCAAATCCGCTTGCTCCGGACACCAGAGGCGGGTTTGTTTTTGCATGATCCCGCGGCGGATATCAAACGAATCGTGAATCTCTCCTTCAAAGAGCACCGCGGCGCGTGCTTCGTCTCCAACCTGATGCGCGTCCGAACCGCAGGTGCGATAGAGATTCGGGTGCTCTTTTGCGAGCTGGAGGGTAAGCTCGTTTCTGCTCTTGTGGCGCGGGTTGCAGTTGACCACCTCCAGCCCGTGCAAGCAATCGAAATATACGGTGTCGTTATTTCGGTAGGGATGTGCTTGCACAATCAGAATTTGATCGCCATATTGCCGAAAGAACGACGCGTGATCCGTGCGATGCAGGTATGGATGATTCCGCAAAAATGCCTCATCTACGCCGTAGAGCAGATAATCGCTCTCGCTTTCGGGAAAGCGCAGCTCGACGCCGAGCGCAACGGTGAATCCGATTTGCTCGCCGAGGCGCTTGGCCTGCTGATATCCAAAGAGATAGCGCGTGATACATTCCTGCCAGTCGTTTTGGCAGTTTTGTAGGGAGATGTAGCCTTCGTGCAGGTGGTCGGTGATGGCAAAGCCGTCGTATCCCGCGGCTTTGTAGGTTGTTACGAGGTCTGCCGCGGCGACGATGCCGCATTTGCTGGTTTCCGCGGTGTGTACATGCAGGTCGAATTTGGAGTAGGGTTTGCCGTCGATAATGGTCATGTTTGCGTTTGATCTCTTTCTGACTGAATCCATAGGATTATCGTATTGATATAGAGCTTTTATTGAGTATTTTTCGCTAGGATGGCGCGCATGGGAAAGACGCCAACCGAAAACCCGGTTACTCCGGCGTGATCATGCGGATGCCGAAGTCTTCCGCCGCGGACTGAAACGCGTCCGGCAGCGGTTGATCCGTAACGATGGCGCTCAGACGATCCAGCGTGCAAAACGAGAGCAGCGCGTTGTTGCCAAACTTGGAATGATCCGCCATGAGTACGAGATTTTTGTTTTGCTTTGCGACCGTTTGCTTGATCTCCACCTCAAAATACGTCGTGTTGGTCAGCCCGCGTTCCAGTGTTACGCCCGTTGCGGAAAGAAACGCGAGGTTCATGGTCATCTTGCTCAAATCGTTGAGCGTGTTCGGGCCGACATAGGAGCTGGTCGTGGGGTTATAGAGCCCGCCGAGCGCGATGATGTGCAGATCCGGATATTTTGCCGCCTCATAGAGCGCGGTCATGCTGTGCGAAATCACCGTGACGTTTCGCCGCTCGGTCAGATGCGGCAAAATCTGCATCGTGGTTGAGCCGCTGTCGAGAAAAATGCTCATGTTGTCCTGCACGAGACTCGCCGCAAGCCGGCCGATCGTCTGCTTCGCCGATTCGTTTCGTTGCGCGCGCTCGGAAAGTGGAATAACGGAAGGCAGCCGCATCTCTGCGGAGACGCCGCCATAGACCTTTTTGAGCCTTCCGCGCTCTAATAGATCCACAACGTCCCGACGCACCGTATTCATGGAGACGTCAAACTGGCGGCAAAGCTCTTCCAAAGAAGCCGTTCCGCGATCGAGCACATATTGCTCCATTTCGTTGAGTCGATCCAGCCGCACAGCAATGTCCTTTCTCTTCACCGAACCACACAAATTCTTATTATTATAACAGGTTA
>JAQVML010000122.1 GCA_028703645.1 Eubacteriales bacterium | reverse complement strand
CGAGCATTCAGCACGCGGGGCTTCCCTGGGAGCTCGGCCTTGCCGAAACGCACCAGACACTGATTGCAAACGGCCTTCGCGGCAGGGTGCGCGTCGAGACGGACGGCAAGCTCATGACCGGACGCGACATCGCCATTGCGGCGCTGCTGGGCGCAGAAGAGTTTGGTTTTGCGACGCTGCCGCTGGTCTCCATCGGCTGCGTGATGATGCGTGTTTGCAATCTGGACACCTGCCCGGTCGGTGTGGCGACGCAAAACCCCGCGCTGCGCTCGCGCTTTAGCGGCAAGCCGGAATATGTGATCAACCTCATGCGCTTCCTCGCACAAAACTTGCGTGAGAGCATGGCGGAGCTTGGGTTCCAGACTGTGGATCAGATGGTCGGTATGGCGGGACACCTCGCGCAGGTGAAGCAATCGCCCAAGACCGAGGGCGTTGACCTGAGCGAACTGATCCCCGGCGACCAGCCGCTGCCTTGGCGTGACCTCAAGCCGGTCAAGGACGATCATAATCGTCTCTTCCACGACATGGTTCGTTCGCTTGTTGAGCAGGGCAACGCGCTGGTGAAGCGCCCGATCAGCAACACCGAGCGCACGGTTGCCACGCGGGTATCGGCCTTTATCAGCAAGGAATACGGCAGACTTCCGGACGGGCGCGTGCGGTTCCAGTTTAACGGCACGGCGGGGCAGAGCTTTGGCGCGTTTGCGACGGCCGGCATTGAGCTGACCATTGAAGGCGACACAAACGACTATCTCGGCAAGGGTTTGTGCGGCGCGCGCATTATCGTAAAAGCGCCGGAAGACGCCGGCTGGTCGGCAAAAGACAATCTGCTCACCGGAAACGTGGCGCTCTTTGGCGCAACGGATGGCGAGCTGTATCTGGCGGGCCGCGCAGGCGAGCGTTTCTGCGTACGCAACAGCGGCGCACTCGCGGTTTGCGAAGGCGTTGGCGACCACGGCTGCGAATATATGACCGGCGGAACCGTCGTGATCTTAGGCCCTGTCGGCAGAAACTTTGCCAGCGGCATGAGCGGCGGAATCGCCTATGTGCTGGACGACGGCAATCTCGAACGCATGGTGAATCATAAGCTTGTCGCGCTCTATCCGCTCGACGCGCTCGATCTCGTGATGCTGCACAAGCATCTGACCAACCACGTGAAGTACACCGGTTCCAGAATTGCGTCTCGCATTCTCGACAAGTGGCCGACGACGCACGCGAAGTTCGTCAAGGTGTTGCCGCACGACTATCGTGAGATGCTGGATGCGATGGACGTTGCCGAACGGGAAGGGTTGGAAGGCGACGAGATGCTGGAGCGCGCGTTCCTGCTCAAGACGGGCAAGGGATTGGCAGCCGCAAAAGAGGCCCTGCGAGGTAAACCTGACGCGACCGACTGGACGTTGTAAGGCGAAGAGACGGAACATGCGGCTGAGTCGAGCGGAAGGAGAAAGAGAAAAATGGGAAAACTCACCGGTTTTTTAGAATATGATCGTAAGACTGCGGAAGAATGCTGCGCACAGGAACGCATTCAAAATTGGGATGCATTCCACCCCGCGCAAACCGCGGAAGAAATCGAGTTTCAGGCGGCTAGATGCATGAACTGCGGCGTACCGTTTTGCCACGCGGGCGTAAGCTGGCGCGGAATTGGTTCCGGCTGCACGCTCGGGAACCTGATCCCCGAATGGAACCATCTGGTGTTTAAGGGACACTATGAGGAAGCGTTTCGCAGGCTGGAGAAGACCAACCTGCTGCACGAATGCACCTCGCGCGTGTGTCCCGCTCTTTGCGAAGGCGCCTGTACCTGCGGCATGAATGGCGAGCCGGTCGCGATTCGCGAAGTCGAGCGGTTTCTAAGCGACATGGCTTGGGAAAAGGGCTGGGTGGTACCCAGACCGCCGAAGGAGCGCGTGGACAAGAGCGTCGCCGTCATCGGCTCCGGCCCCGCGGGATTGACCGCCGCGCATATTTTGAACCAAAGCGGAATCAACGTTACGGTGTTCGAAAAATCGGAAGAGCCAGGCGGACTGCTGATGTTTGGCATTCCGAACATGAAGCTGCCGAAGGAACGCGTGCGCCAGCGCGTGGAGATTCTCAAACAGGAAGGGATCACGTTTGTCTGCAATACGGATGTCGGCAAGGACATGCCCGTTTCTGGGCTGGACAAGTTTGACGCGGTGGTGCTCTGCGGCGGCGCGGGTCAGCCGCGCGATCTTTCGGTTACCGGGAGGAATTTGCCGGGCGTTCGCTTTGCGGTACCGTTTTTAGCGGATGCGACACGGCGCGTTCTCGCGGGAGACACGGAGGACAAACCGCTGGCGGGCAGAAAAGTGGTCGTCATCGGCGGCGGTGATACGGGCAACGACTGCGTCGCAACCAGTATCCGCCTCGGCGCGAACTCTGTGATACAGCTGGAGATTATGCCGCCTGCGCCGGAGACACGCGCGCTGGATAACCCCTGGCCGCGCTGGCCGATCGTGCTCAAGACCGACTACGGTCAACAGGAGGCGATCTGGCTCTTTGGCAGAGACCCGAGAACGTTTGAAATCACGGCGGTCTCCATCATCGGAAACGAGTCGAGCGGGGTCACCGGAATCGAGACTGCGCAGGTGGAGTGGGTGATGACGGAGCGCGGACGTGTGCCCAAACAGATCGAATCCACAATCCGCAAACAAGCGGCGACGGATGTATTGATCGCCATGGGTTTTGTCGGCGCGGAGACGTATTTACCGGCTGCGTTAAACATCACGCTGGACAAGACGGCGTATGCGACCTCGCGCCCAGGTGTCTTTGCCGCGGGAGATATGCGCACAGGCCAAAGCCTTGTTGTTCGCGCGAGCGCGGACGCGGTGCATGCCGCTCAGGAAGTCATTCGCTATCTCGGCGTGCAGTAAACTGCTTCTTTCTACAACGGAATATTCGCATTTCGAAAGACCCGGTGCTAAACCGGGCCTTTTTTCTCGATTTTTCGGGAAACACGCTTGTGATCGGTAAGAAGCGGACTAAAATCAACTAAATAACCAATATTTTTTGTCAAAACCTGTCACGAAACATACTCTTAAATTGTCTAATAAGTAGAAAAAAGGAAAGCAACCGGATTAGAACGAGAGAATCCGCTGACGAACACAAGTGCTTTTGTATGGATTGTTGGTTCGATGGAATCCACAACATCGAAAGACGCTTTGTTTCCTGCCGTGAAAAATGGTATGATTCTTGTGATCGGCTCATAGACAGGTATGATACCGATACGCTTTTTCACGAGGCGGAGACAATCCATGCAAGAAAAACTATCTGAATTATTCATTCAGCAATACCAATCGCTGCTGGCGGTTGCATTTCAATTGTCGCGAAACGAAGAGGATGCGCTGGATTTGATGCAGGATTTAGCGGAGACGATCGCGAAAAACGACCGACCCGCGAGCAGCGTGGAGTATCCGACGGCGTTCTTTCGCAAATGCTTACGAAACGCACGCATCAATGCGCTGAAGAAAGCCGAGCACGAGATACCATCCGAACCGGAACTGTTTTCTCAGATTCCCGGAGACGATTCCGTTGAGGAAAGCGTCGTAGGCGGCGCCGCAATGGAATGGCTCAAAAAGGAACTCGAGACCTATTCGCCCGAAATGCGGGAAGCATTCTATCTCTATTTCTTTGACGGTTACTCGCTGGATGAGGTGGCAAAGAGCTTGAACATCAACAAAAACACGCTGAGCCAACGGTTTGTCCGCATTCGCAACAAGCTCGTGAAAAAAGCAGCGGATCAATCGCTCTTCTTTGCGTTGATGGTACTGTTCCTGTTGAAACCGAGGTGACAACGTTTGAAACAACGGATGAGTCAAAAAAAAGCATATGCCCTGATTCGAGACCGGCTCTATCTGGTGGACGATCTGTTTGTGCGCTCGGAAACAGAAGCAAAAGCCCGCGCGGCGCAATGCACGATCTCCGCGCGCGCGCTGGTGATGCAGGCGGAGGCGAAGTCCAGCTTGCCGGAAGAATCCTGGGCGGGATTTTACCGCGCGCTGGATGCGGCGGATCAGAGAGCGCTTGGTGGATGGCGCAATCAAATCAAGGATATGACGCGCGCACTGCGCAAGCATAGCAGAGTTGTTATCACCAGCCTGATTCTGGCGCTGATTCTCGCGTTCTTTACGCTGGTTCCGACGGGACGCGCGTTTGCCAACGAAATATTTGACTATTTTGCGCAGGTGATTGGATTACAACTGAAGATTTCGAAGACGGATCATCAGCAAACGAGTGAGCAAGAGATTTATCAAACACCGGAAGAGCTCCCGGATGAGGCGAAGGCTGCGCTTGATTCCGGCGAAGAACTCAAGATTGTCAGCGATCCGGTCTATTACGACAGCGTTGCCGATTTTGAAGAGGTGTCCGGCTTAGATGCTTTTACGCTCAATAGCGACCAGCTAACCTGCACTTCGGTCATGGAAACGGATCATATGTTTGCGGGGAAAATGCTGCGAACTATTTATCAGATGCCGGACGGAAAGAATATCTACATCATGGAGCAATGGCTTACGGGCGACGGACAAAGCACCAGCACGGGGGGAGCCTTGAAAGAGAAACAGGTTCTGAACGGAAAGACAATGTACTATACCGATGATGCAGAGAACGGCATGCTTGACGGGATCGTACTGTTGGATAACTCCGTTCTTCAGATTACGGCGGATGCCGGCGTGGACGAGGACTTCATCTGGCAACTGTTTCAGTAACGCGATGTAAATCAAAAAACGCGATGCGCTTGTATCGCGTTTTTTGATTTGAACGTGTTTTTGTAACGTTTAGCTGATTGTGTAGTTACGCGTTCTGCTCGCGGTGGAGGAGACGCTGCCCGTTGCGCTCGCCACGAGACGATAACTGCCCGCGGAAAGCGTGACGGGTTTGCTGACATAAGCGCTTGTACCGGTTGCGGTGCTGCTGCTGGAAGAGACGAGCGTTAGTGTACTGCCGACGACGCGATAGAGGCGATAGCGGACCGTGATGGTCTCCGATACGCTCGATGTTGCGGAAGCCCATGCAAGATAGGTGCTGCCGCCGCTGCTCGAAAGGCCGCAATTGACCGAGAGGGTGGATCTTGTTGCACTGGGAGCCGCATCTTTTGAATCCGGTTCGAGCGCAAACGTACTGCCGGTGAAAGCGAGGCAGAACAGAAAAACGAGGGCGGATAAGAGCTTTTTCTTCATGTCAAACATCTCCAATCAAGTAGTATTTCGTTGTTATCTCTAGTATAGCAAGAATTAAGTGAGATAAAGTAGTGAACAAATTGGATAAAGAATCTTTTTTTAGCGGATTAGAGTGTGTTTCAGCGAACTCCTGCCACTTGGCTTTTTGACGGAAGAGGCCTGTCATTGATCAGCACACGCATATTTTCTCAGGATATTGCTAGCAAAAACAGCCCGACGGCGCGGGCTGCTTTGATCATATGGAATTCGTACAGGAGTATTGAA
>JAQVML010000121.1 GCA_028703645.1 Eubacteriales bacterium | reverse complement strand
GGAGATCGTCTCCGACGCACTGGATCAAATGGCGAAGAGCGAAGGCCGAACTGTGGAATATTCCGTTCAGCCTGCTCCGGCGGAGCCTGTAAAACCGGTTGAGCCGCCGCCCGTACCCGAAGGCGAAGAGCCGGAGCTGCTCAAACTGGCAAACAGTCTCGTTGGCGTTGCCGCTTCCGCAACCTGGCGGGATATCGTCAGCGAGGCCGGTTGGCGCGCGGTACTGCTGCAAGCCAATCCGACGGAGAAGGGCACTTATATTGTGGACGACAGCGGATTTTCCATCATCGCCGCGCTGATGCGTGGTGCGGAGGCGGATATTGCCTATATCGTGCCATCCTATCAGGACCCGAACGCAAGCGAGAAGCGTTGGCATGATTTTTATGCGATCACCGAGTCCGAATCGGTTCGGCGTTATCGCGTGGACGCATTGCCGGTGATGTTTATCGAAAAAGGGGTGTTCTTTCTGCCAAAGTCGAAAGGGAGACTGACCCGCAGGCCACAATAAGATTTGATTTATCAAGATTGTTTGGACGAGCTGTCTCAAGACGAACAGCTCGTTCTATTTTGGGATAAACAAAAATAAAAATACTCCTGTGATCGACGTAGATTCTGCTAAGTCCATAGTAAATGATTCTTTTATAAAAGAATCAAAAAAGAACCAACTCTGCGCCTGAGCTGATTCTGCTGAGTCCATAATAAATGATTCTTTTATAAAAAAGAAACAAAAAAGAACCAACTCTGCGCCTGAACTGATTCTGCTCAGTCCGTAGCAAATGATTCTTTATAAAAAAGAAACAAAAAAGAACCAACTCTGCGCCTGAGCTGATTCTGCTGAGTCCATAGCAAAAGATTCTTTTATAAAAAAGAAACAAAAAAGAACCAGCCTTGCGACCGGTTCTGATTCTGCTAAGTCCTCTGGGGTCTGTGTGCTGTTGTTATTTGGTCGCTTAGTCCGCCACGTAGGGCAGAAGGGCGACGATGCGCGCGCGCTTGATAGCGATCGCAAGGTCACGCTGATGCTTTGCGCACATGCCCGACATACGGCGGGGCATGATCTTACCGCGCTCGGTCACAAACTTTTCAAGGGTACGGATATCCTTGTAGTCGATGACCGCGGTTTTATCTGCGCAGAACTTGCAAACCTTACGGCGGCCACGCTTCATACGGGGACGCATTTTACGGTCTTCCATGTTGCAAGCCTCCTATTTCGAAAAATTTTGTTTCGCGGGATTACCCCCGCGCTCGGTTAAAACGGGATGTCGTCAGACTGGATGTCGGTAAACCCGGCCATATCCTGCGCGTTATCGGCGCGGGGTGTGGGCGTTGCTCCATCCTCTTGCTGTTTGGGCGAGAGGAACTCGACTTCGTCCGCCTGCACGTCCAGAGACATGCGTGTCGTGCCGTCCTTGGCCTCGTAGGTGCGCGCTTGCAACTCGCCGATGACGGCGACCTTGCGGCCCTTGCTCAGGTAGCGGGCGCACGTTTCGCCAAGCTGACGCCAGGCGTTGATGCGGAAGAAATCCGTCGGGCGTTCTCCGCTCGCGCCACTGGCAAAGCGGCGGTTAACCGCGATGGTGAAGGAGCAGACGGTGACGCCGTTTGGCGTGGAACGCACTTCCGGGTCATGCGTCAGGTTTCCGATAAGAGTGATTTTATTCATGCTTCATCCATCCTTTCGGCACTGCGCTGTTCGTTACTCGCCTTTGCGGGTTACGAGATAGCGGAGAATCGCTTCGTCGTTCTTAAAGTTACGCTCGAGTTCCTTGGGAACCTCTGGCGCACACGTAAACGACATCAAAACGTAGTAGCCCTCGGTCTTGTAATTGATGGGGTAGGCAAGACGCTTTTTGCCCCACTCGTCGACCGCTGTTACTTCACCGCCATTGGATTCGACAATCCCTTTAAACTTTTCGACGGATGCTTTCATCGCTTCCTCGTCCTGGTTGGGCACGATGATGTAAAGAACTTCGTATTGATTCATTCATTTCACCTCCTTATGGTCTATTGGCCCGGCGTCTCTGCACCGAGCAAGAAGGACGTTAGCGGAACGTAGTGTATCACAAGAAGCGGCATTTTGCAAGGAGTTTCGCGGAAAACGGCTATGCTTTGGGTTTTACCGGATTGCTCTGCTTGCAAAGCATTCTTTTTAAAAGCGAAAGGAGGACGGGAAACCCGTCCTCCCAAATTCGTTACTTCTTTTCCACACCGAGGGTGACAGCCTCTTTATTCACGTCCCACTCTTTCGTGTAGCCCTTTGCGCCGTGGCTCAGCGTTTCGCCAAGCGTCTCGCTGAGAATTTCATCCCCAAAGCGGGAGAAGATCTCCTCAATCTTCGCGCTGCCTTCATAGGAGAGCGCAATGTGGTCGCTGACCTCGAAGCCTGCCTCTTTGCGCATGGTCTGCACCTTGCTGATCAGCTCGCGAACGAATCCTTCGTCGATGAGTTCGGGCGTGAGCTTGGTATCCAGCACCACGATGGTGTCGTCGTCCGTCGCGGCGACGAAGCCGTCCGACTTGCCCGTAGAGACGAGCACGTCTTCCGGAGAGAGCACCACGAAGACTTCCTCAATCGTGACCTCATAGTTTTTGCCGGATGCGTGCGCCTTAACAACCGCATTGCCGACGCCGCTCTGCGAAAGATGCGCGCCGATCTTCGGCAAAATCTTGCCGTAGCGCGGCCCAAGCGTCTTGAGCTGCGGCTTGACCTGATAGCTCAGGAACCCGGACGCGTCGTTGACGAACTCTGCCTTCTTGACGTTGAGCTCCTCGGTGACGATCTTCACATAGTGCTCATTCATGGGTTCGCCTTGAATGTACATCAGCGCGAGCGGTTGGCGGGTCTTGACGTTTCCGTCGTTGCGGGCGGCGCGGCCAAGCGTGACGATGTCGAGCACGCGCGCCATGTTCGCTTCCAAGTCCGCGTCGATGCGGGAATCATCCGCCGTAGGATAGTCGCAGAAGTGTACGCTCTCGGGAGCGTTTTTGTCCACACTGCGCACGATGTTTTGGTAGATTTCCTCCGTCATAAACGGTAGGAACGGTGCCGTCAGCAGCGTCAGCGTATTAAGGCAGGTAAACAGCGTCATGTACGCCGCCTTCTTGTCCTCGCTCATCTCGCTGCCCCAGAAGCGATCGCGGCAGCGACGGACGTACCAGTTACTCAGCTCGTCCGCGAACGCTTGCAGCGCTCTGCCGCCTTCCGTGATGCGGAGTTTGTCGAGGTGTCCATCCACGGTCTTGACCAGCGTGTTGAGGCGCGAGAGCACCCATCTGTCCATCTCGGAAAGCTTGCAGTCTTCAAGATGAAATTGCGTGGGATCGAACTGGTCGATCTCCGCGTAGAGCGTGTAAAACGCGTAGGTGTTCCAGAAGGTGCCGATGAACTTTCTCTGCGCCTCGCTGACCGCCTCCGCCGAGAAACGGCTGGGCAGCCACGGCATGGAGCCGATGTAGAAATACCAGCGAACGGCATCCGCGCCCTGCGCGTCCAGCACCGTCCAGGGATCGACGACGTTGCCGAGGTGCTTGCTCATCTTGCGGCCTTCCATATCCTGCACGTGTCCCATGACGATGCAGTTTTGGAACGCGGCCTCATCAAAGAGGCAGGTGGAGATGGCGAGCAGAGAATAGAACCAACCGCGCGTCTGGTCGATGGCCTCGCTGATAAACTGCGCGGGATAGCGCTTCTCAAACTCCTCTTTGTTTTCAAATGGATAGTGCCACTGCGCAAAGGGCATGGCGCCGCTGTCAAACCAGCAGTCGATGACGACCGGCTCGCGCTTCATCGTCTTGCCGCACTTTGGGCAGGGGAAGGTCACCTCGTCGATGTAGGGCTTGTGCAGCTCGATATCGGGCGAGACGGAGGGATTCAGCTTTTGAAGCTCCTCGCGGGAACCCACGACGTGGACATGTCCGCATTCGCACATCCAGACCGGCAGGGGAGTCCCCCAGTAGCGCTCACGCGAAACGCTCCAGTCGATGACGTTTTCGAGGAAGTTGCCCATGCGGCCTTCCTTAATCGTCTCCGGAATCCAGTTGACGCTGCGGTTAAAGGCGATGAGTTTTTCCTTGACCGCGGTCATTTTGATGAACCAGCTCTCTCTGGCGTAATAGATCAGCGGGGTGTCGCAGCGCCAGCAGAAGGGATAGCTGTGTTCAAACGGCAGCGCCGCAAAGAGCTTGTTGCTCTGTTTCAGAGCATCCAGAACAGGCTTGTCCGCTTCTTTGACGAAGAGGCCGTCCCAAGGCGTGCCGCCGATCAGATGGCCGCTGGCGTTGACCAGCTGCAAGAACGGCAGTTCCCACTTTTTGCCCACGCGGGAGTCGTCTTCGCCAAACGCGGGCGCGATGTGGACAACGCCCGTGCCGTCTTCGAGCGAAACGTAATCATCCGCCACAACGCGGTAACCTTTTTTGTTGCCGAAGTTGACCGGCAGGTCGAACAGCGGAATATATTCCGCGCCGACGAGGTCTTGGCCCGCGTAGGTGGAGACGATTTCGGCGTTCTCGCCGAGCACGTTTTTCACCAGCGCTTCGGCTAAGATGTAGGTTTCTCCGTCTTTTTTCGCGGTGGCGTAGGTCTCCTTTGCGTTGACGCAGAGGGCGACGTTGCTCGGCAGCGTCCAGGGCGTGGTCGTCCAGGCGAGAATTGCGATGGAGGGATCGTCCTTAAGGAAGAACTTCGCGATGGCGGAGGTCTCCTTCACGTCCTTATATCCCTGCGCAACTTCGTGGCTCGATAGCGCCGTTCCGCAGCGCGGGCAATACGGCACGATCTTGTGCCCTTTGTAGAGAAGGCCTTTCTCGTGGATCGTCTTAAGCGCCCACCAGATGCTCTCAATGTAGTTGTTGTCGTAGGTGATGTAGGGGTCTTCCATATCCGCCCAGAACCCAACGCGATCGGACATGGTTTCCCAGTCCGTCTTATATTTCCAGACGGATTCTTTGCATTTCTTGATGAACGGCTCGATGCCGTAAGCTTCAATTTGCTCCTTACCGTCGAGGCCGAGCTGCTTTTCCACCTCGATCTCCACGGGCAGGCCGTGGGTGTCCCAGCCCGCTTTGCGCAGCACGTCGTAGCCTTTCATCGTCTTGTAGCGCGGCACGATATCCTTGATCGAGCGCGTCAGCACGTGGCCGATGTGTGGCTTGCCGTTGGCTGTCGGCGGGCCGTCAAAGAAGGTATAGGGTTTTGCGCCCTTTCGTAAGCGCACGCTCTTTTGGAAGATCTGTTTCTCCTTCCAAAACGCGAGCACTTCTTTCTCGCGCGGCACGAAGTTTAGCTCGCTCGATACTTTTTTGTACATTTAGTTCGCTCTCCTTGTTCTGTGTCTGAAAATTTCGTTTCTTTTTAGAAAACGGAGTAAAAAAATAGCCCTCCGCCTCCTCGATTGAGGGACGAAAAGCTCGAAAATCCGGCTTTGCGCGGTACCACCCTGCTTGGCGAAAAAATCGCCCGCTTATGCT
>JAQVML010000120.1 GCA_028703645.1 Eubacteriales bacterium | reverse complement strand
CGATGCAGCCTTGACTGGCAAAAAAGCGGAACGAGACTCGCAGGACGCGCCATATGAAGTATTGCCCAAGAAGCAACACGAGAAGAAGAGCGTAAAGAGCAACAAATATATCAAACATCAAAACGACAAAAAGAAATAGCACAAACGGCACGAATCAATCGTGCCGTTTTTCGCACGATAAGCTGCTGTGAGTAAAAATCCGGCTAATATCAGCAAAAGAACACGGATCTTGTACGAATCGTGTACAATTTCGACATCCTGTCGAGATGTGTTGAATTGTGGCAGATCGCATACTATAATCAGATCAAAAGGGGGCAGAATCATGCAGAAAAGCGCACATATTTTAATCTGTGACGATCAGCCGATCATACACGAGTCCCTTGGCGTCTATCTGGAGAGCGAGGGGTTTACGCATGCTTCGGCTTATAACGGCGTGCAGGCCGTCAAGATGGCGGAAACTGAGGCGCCCGATCTGATTTTGATGGACTTGATGATGCCGGAAAAGAACGGTATGGATGCTTGCCGGGAGATTCGGCAGAAGAGCTCCGTTCCGATCATTATGCTGACGGCAAAAGGCGAGGAGATCGATCGTGTGGTCGGCCTTGAGATTGGCGCGGACGATTATATCGTAAAGCCGTTTTCCGCGCGCGAGTTGATCGCCCGCATCAAAGCGGTTCTGCGCCGTATCTCCGCCGAGCCGGAGACCGAGGGCAAGACCATCCGGTTGGATGATTTAGAGATCAGCCTCAATAACTATGAGGTCAAGATCAAGGGAAAACCCGTTGATTTTACGCCCAAAGAGGTCGAGATTCTCTATCTGCTGGCTTCGCATCCCAACCGTGTGTTCGATCGCGAACAGATCCTGTCCAAAATTTGGGGATATGACTATTTTGGCGATACCCGCGCGGTAGACACGCAGATTAAGCGGATTCGGCAAAAGATACCCGATGAGGGACTGACATGGGGAATTCGCACGGTCTACGGCGTCGGCTATAAGTTTGGCGCGAGCGACACGTGACGAAAACGCAAGACACGAACAAAAAAAGACCATATGGCGCGGCTTGGGTCGCGCCCTTTTAACAAATGAAGTTTTTACAATGGCGGCACAGTAAGCCAACCGCGACAAGCGAGAAAAACGGATCAATATTTGAGAAATTTCTCTTTTATCTGGTGTTCGGATGCGTGCTCACATCCGTCATCGCGGTAATGGTTTATCTTTTCGCGGGCGCGAGTGTGCATGCGCGCCGAATTGCGGAAGAGATGCTGCCGAGAGCGGAATCCATGTCGCGTCTTGCTACGCGTTTGCAATCCGGACAGATTTCGTATGATTCTTTTTTGGATTTTTCGATCAAAGAGCAGCTGGGAACACGCGTTTATATCTTCGATGAGAATGCGAATTTAATCGCGTATACGACGGAAAACGGCAAGGTCGCTCCAAGTATCAGCCAGTCGATCTTTGACTATGGCGAAAAAGTCGTGGGAAGCGGAGAAGAGTTCATTTCGACAAAATGGCGTTCTTCGGAAGGCGTCGTCGTCGGTGTTCCAATCAAGGATAATATGCAGCGCGTCACCGGAGCGATTTTGATGTCGCGCTCTTCTGACGAAGTATACAGTTCGCTGATGAGCTTTGTCCACGCGCTCATGCTCAGCTCTCTGGTCGCGTCCGTGTTCATGGTCATTCCCGCATACTTTATTTCGAGGCGCATGGCGAAACCGATTCGCACCATGACGCGTGCTTCCGCCGCGATGGCCAGCGGAAATTTCTCCGTCCGCGCGGATGAGAGCAGGGACGATGAGATCGGCCAACTTGGCGCAGCGCTGAATCATCTTTCGAGACAGCTGCAGAGTAACATCAGCAATCTGATCCTTGCGCGGAATCGACTGCATTTCATTCTGGATGGACTTCGCGAAGGCGTAGTTGCGCTGGAAGCGGATCATTCGTTGATCTATAAAAATCAGGCTGCTTGCCGGCTTCTTGGCGTTTGTGCGGAGGAAGACCTGATGCAAACGCTTGCAACCGTGTTGCCGCTTTGCGATGAAGTGCGCCAAAGTGGAGAAGCAAAGAGCCAAACGCTGAGCATTGGTGAACGAAAGCTCTTGCTCGTGGTTTCGCTCTCGCAGGAAACAAGCGAGCTTGCACCCGGCACGGTCATCGTCGCGCAGGACGTGACGGAAGCCGAGCGCCTGGAGCAGACGAGAAAGGACTATGTCGCAAACGTCAGCCACGAGCTCAGAACGCCGATCGCCTCGATTCGCAGCCTTGCGGAGGCGCTCAACGACGGCTTGGTCAAAAAGGAAGACGACCGATCCCGCTATTACGGCTATATTCTGCGCGAGTCGATGCGCTTAAGCAGGCTAATCAACGACTTGCTGGAGCTTTCGCGGCTCCAGTCCGGCGCGATTGCGCTGGAAAAAGCCGATTTTCATTTGGACGGCGTCATCAGCGAAGTGGTCGAGCAAACGAGCCTCGTGGCCTCGTACAGCGGCATTCGCGTAACGGAACGCTGGAACTGCGAAAAACCGCTGCTGGTACACTCCAACAGCGACCGCATCGAACAGGTTTTGATTGCGCTGGTCGACAACGCAATCAAGTTTGCTTCCGATGACGGCGTGATTGTATTGGACGTGAAGAAGTCGGAAGACAATCTTCGCGCCATCGTCTCCGTGATGAACACGGGGCACATACCCGAGGAGCATTTGCCGCATCTGTTTGAGCGGTTTTACAAGGCGGATATGGCGCATACCGACGGCGGAACGGGCCTTGGGCTTGCGATTGTACACGAGATTCTGTCACATCTAGGTGAGGCGATCGAGACGCAAAACGAGGGTGAATACGCCGTATTCCGTTTTACGGTTGCGATTTCCGATCAAGCGTGAACAAACGAATGTCGAGTTAAAAACAAGCGATCCTGAAAAGAAGAATCAGTTGTGAACAAACGAAAAACGAGTTGAAAACAAGCGATAATAGAAAGAAGAAACAGTGCTGTCAACATTGTTTCTTCTCTTTTTTCGTGGTATATTTGGTTGAGCGCAGAAGCGCATTTTGTTTCGTGCGCAAATGAATGTAAAAAGATACACACTAACGGAGGGAATCCCTGATGGAACGCAACGTATACGATGTATTGGAAGAGCGCGGGTTTTTAAAGCAATGCTCGCATCCAGAAGAGCTGCGCGAGCTGCTCGGCAAAGAGAAGGTCACCTTCTATATCGGCTTTGACCCGACGGCGGACAGCCTCCACATCGGCCATTACGTGCAACTCATGTCGATGGCACATATGCAGCGCGCGGGGCACAAGCCCATCGCGCTATTGGGAAACGGCACGGCGTTTATCGGCGACCCTTCCGGCAAGACGGATATGCGCACGCTGATGAGCAGAGAGCAGCTTTCGCACAACGCGGCGTGTTTTCAAAAGCAGATGTCGAGACTGCTCGACTTTTCGGAAGGCGGAGCGCAGATCGTTTACAACGGAGACTGGCTCTACCCGCTGAATTACCTCGACTTCATGCGCGATATCGGAGTCTATTTCTCCGTCAATCGCATGCTCGCCGCGGACTGCTACAAAAACCGCCTCGAGCGCGGGCTCACCTTCTTTGAGATGGGCTACATGCTCATGCAGGGCTATGACTTTTTAGAGCTCAACCGCCGCTACAACTGCGTGATGCAGATGGGCGGAGACGACCAGTGGAGCAACATCCTCGGCGGCGCGGACCTCATCCGCCGCAAAGAACAGAAGCCGGCGTTTGCGCTCACCACGGCGCTCTTGACCACGAGCGACGGCAAAAAGATGGGCAAGACCGAAAAAGGCGCCATCTGGCTCGACAAAGAAAAATGCAGCGTGTTCGACTTTTACCAATACTGGCGCAACGTTGGCGACGACGACGTGAAGATGTGTCTCTCGCTTTTAACGTTTTTGCCGATGGAAGAAGTCAACCGTCTTGGCTCGCTGCCCGGCGAGCAGATCAATGAAGCGAAACGAATTCTTGCCTACACGCTCACCGCGCAGGTGCACGGCGAAGAAGAGGCAAAGATTGCGCAGACAGCCGCCGAGAGCTTGTTTGCGGGCGGCAGCGATCTAAGCAATATCCCTTCCTGCGAACTGACGCAGACGATGATTGAGGAAAGCGGACTTCGCATCCCCGATCTGATGGTATTGAGCAAACTTGCAAGCAGCAAGAGTGACGCACGCAGGCTGATCGAAGGCGGCGGCGTGTTTGTTGGGGACGACAAAGTGGCGTCTCCCGTGGTCATGCTCACGCCGGAGCAGATTGAAGGCGAGGGCATCATCCTTCGGAAGGGAAAGAAGAGCTATTGCCGGATTCGCAAGGCTTAAGAGCGTATCAAACGATACAGCACGCCGCAGAGAGCGAGATTGTCATCAGCAAATCCCGCTTTCTCGGTTACTGTGTTCCTGTTTCGAGCGAGGCGGAAGCGCAGGAAGCGCTCTCGCAGATTCGAAAGCGTCATTATGACGCGCGGCACTGTTGCTATGCCTTTCGTTTGCAGGAAGGCGGCATTGCGCGATCTTCGGACGACGGGGAACCCTCCGGTACGGCCGGCGCGCCGATTCTTGCGGTGCTCAATGGCGCGGGCGTGGAAAACGTTCTCTGCGCGGTGGTGCGATACTTCGGCGGTGTGTTGCTCGGCACGGGCGGGCTCGTCCGCGCCTATGGCAAGACGGCGAGCGAGGCGTTGCAAGCGGCGGAGATCGTTCCAATCCTCGTTTGCGAACGAATTTTGGTTTCGATTACTTACCCTGCCTATCAGCTCATTGAGCCGCTGATTCGCCAGAAAGGGTATCCTTGCGAGGCGGAGTTTACCCAAGAGGTCGCGCTAAAGATCACGCTCCCTGCGAAAGAGTCGGAAACTCTGATTCAAAGCCTCGTAGATCGAACGGATGGCACGGCGAAGATTACGCGACTCGGTCAATCTCTGGAAGCATACAAGCCAAAGACCGCCAACTAGAACGGTTGAGCGAAGATAGAATACATTTGGAAAGGAGAACGGGAATGCAGCAAAAAAAGCGTTTGCGCACTTGGATTCAAAAAATACTCGGTGCGGCTTTTGCGCTCATTTGCGTTTTCTCTTTTCTTCCGACGGCGCACGCGGAGGAAGCACGGATTACCATCACTGCAAACCCGACGGAGCTGGTTGACGGCGGTGATGTGACGTTTACCTTCGAGATATCCAACTACAACGCAGATTATCCAATGACGGATGTCGCAATCAATTATAACGGTACGGCGTACGACATATTGCATGGCGCGCAAATTGCACCAAGCAACAGCGCGCGGGATATCACGCTGACCCTGAACGTAGCGCAGAGTCAACTCGGCAAACCGATTACGTTTCTCGTCACATGGACGCGAAACGGCGAGCCGATGAGTCAGGAAGCGCAGTATACCATCGCGCAGGCGGAAAACCCTGTGATCTCTGTGACGCGAACGGCCGACAAGACCAACGCGAAACCCGG
>JAQVML010000119.1 GCA_028703645.1 Eubacteriales bacterium | reverse complement strand
AATAGCTTCTTTTGCAACAAAAAAAGCCTTTCTTTTCAGAAAAGCTTATTCATGTTATTGTTTTCTTATATTTGCAGCAGTCTTGTATCTTTTCAGTTCTTCTGCTTACTTAACGAACAAAAGTTTTTGTCGTGTATCACATCAGTTTTTTAACTTACTTTTCTTGGAAGAAAAGTAAGTTAAGAAAAGTAAGTGATGCGGCTGAAGGGAGAGACGCGGAGGCGAAGAATCCCCTCGATATGGTCAAAGGGAATGCAGCCGACAGAAGCAACCCTGCTGTCATACATCTCCTCGCGATTGTCGCCGAGCACGAAAACACTGCCTTCCGGCACCAAAACGGGCGAAAGATCGCCAACATAGTTGACGGAATAGCTGCTTTCGTCCAGCGGAATGCTGTTGATAAAGACATGACCCGATACGATCTCTACCGATTCACCGGGCAGGCCGACGATCCGCTTGATAAAAAGCCCGTCATCGGTGGAAAAGAGCACGATATCCCCACGCTCCGGCACACGGACAAACTTGCTGATCCGGTCACAAAGCACCACTTCCCCGCTGTTGAGCGCGGGCGCCATGCTCTGGTCGACAATGCCAAGCGGCGCAAGCCAAATAAAAAACACAAGGCAAAGAACGGCTATCGTGACCAACACGGAAAACAGCCATCCAATTCGTCTTGCGTTTCGATAGGTTCGCGCGCGGCCATCGCTGCGCCGGCGCTTACGTAACTCACTCACGAATACGTCACCCGGGAGATTGTTTCAATTTCGTCAAACGGAAAGACGACCGCAACGACGCGACCGACCACCTTGGCATAGGGAATGCAGCCGACGGTGGGATTGCGGCTGTCCTTGCTGCCGTTTCGGTTATCGCCGACAACAAACACCTCCCGCGCGCCAACGGTCACGGGAGACATATTCCCAACGATTGTGTCGTTCCAATAGGCGCTTTCATCCAACGCATTGCCGTTGATGTAAAATAAGCCATCGCGTACCTCCACCGTTTCGCCGGGCAGGCCGATGACGCGCTTGACACAGCTTTCGGTATAGCCCGGATAGAAGCAAATGATGATGTCCCCGCGCAGTGGATCGTTGAACCAATAGGTCATCTTCTCAACGAGCATATCCTCGTTGTGTACCAGCGTCGGAATCATCGAGTCGCCGTCCACACGAATCGGCTCGGCGATAAATGTGCGAATCGATAGCGCAATCAGCACCACGAGCGCAATATACAACAAAAACTCTACGTTCCGAAAGGAACGCGAGCCGCGCATGTTTTCATATTGCTCTTCGGCGTGATCACGCAGATATCGAATTTGGCTCTGCGTAAAGGTTTTACGCTTCACTCGGTTCTTCCCGTCTGGATTGTTCTGTTCCAATTTTTATTTGCAAAAGCGTTTATGCTTCCGCTGTCTGTTCCTTTTTTATTAAGATTTTTTTGCCCATACGCACAAAATCCGCTCGATCCAGCATGACAATGCGCCCGCAATGGTTGCATTTGAGTTTCACATCCGCGCCAACGCGAATGATGGTCCACTCGTTTTCCCCGCAGGCATGCGTTTTTTTCATCGAAACAATATCGCCTAGATCAAACTGCGCTATCATACTTGTTTTCTCCGCAGGTAAACGGATTTTTGGTCGAACCAACGCCCCGCGCGATCACTCCTGGTCTTCCGCGAGGTTTTGCGTATAGCGATATACGTCATAGCTCGGCACAGCGGGCGGAATGTAGCTGTAAAGAATCTCCAATAGCTTCATCGGCGCTTCTTCCTGCAACAGATGGCCCGCGTTGCGCACCAGATAATAGCGGCCCGCGCGCAGCACGCTCTGGAAATAGACACTGCCCGACGGCGGATGCCAGCGGTCGTTTTTGCCCCAGAGCACAAGTACCTCATGCTCTACCGGCAGCAATCCTTCCGCGATGAGTTCCTGATCATAATTGCGCAGCGCATACATGAGCGCCTCTCTGCCGAGCCCGTCCGAAACCGGTTCGTAATACTGCTTGACCACATAATCGTCGACCAACGCGGGATCGGATACGCACTCGAGCAGGAGCTTTCTCACATCGGTCGCCGTATAGAGATTTCGCGCAAAGGTGGCAATCATCGGCTTTTGCATATTGTGAACCAGCGCGGGCATATGCTCCGTGATTCCGCCGGGCGAAATCGCGACACAGTTGGCAACGCGCTTGGGATACAGCGAAAGAAACCGCATCATGTACATGGCTCCGATGGAGAAGCCGACCATGTGCGCGGATTTGATGTTGAGCGCATCCAGAAAGCCGTTGAATATGAACGCAAAGTCATCCGCGGTGTATGAAAACGTATCGGGACGGGATGAATATCCATGCCCCGGCAGGTCGATGGCAATCACGCGGTAGTTATCCGATAGTTCAGCAAACACGTTTCGCCAGGTATAGAGCGACTGGCCGAGCGAATGAATCAGTAATAACGGCTCGCCAACGCCTGCTTCCAAATAGTGGATGCGCGCAACTTCGCTTTCCTCATCCTCCCCTAACATGGGTAAGGTGATTTCGACAAAGTCGCCCACCTTTTCGGAGTTTATGAATAACTGACTGCGCAGCGATTCTCCCACGGGCATATTTCCCCCGATTACTATATTCTTTACTTATTGTAAACCCTGAAAACTTCCTTTGCAATCAAACGGGCGGTTTGTCACAGATTGTTAACCCATTCGTTCCTCTTTTCGGCTAATTTCACCAAAAAGTGGGGGATTTATCCCATTTTTACAGGTTTAATGTGTGTTTTGCTATTTTCTTCTGCGTCGCATTTCCAAAAACGATCTTTTCTCGCTTTTTCACTGTTTTCAGGCGTGCATCTGACTTTCTTCCTTCTTTTCAACGGTTATTGTACAAATGCCGGAACTCTGCTGTTTTTTCGCTTTTTGTGTGTCGTTTCGAGTTCAAGCGATTGCAATGACGATGCGCGTTTCCCCCGATTGCACGTTTGCACGTCGGGTCTACCGTCTGCTTTGCGCGGCTTGTAAAATCGTTCGATTTTTGCTATGATGGACTTTAATATAGGGGGTATAGCACTATGGATCAACTGCAATCGATTTGGGCGGCCGCGCGGGAGAATATCCGTCCTCAAATGACGGGCCTTTCGTTTCACGCGTGGATCGACGTAATCGTACCCCTTTCCCTTCAAAAGAACATCTTTATTTTGGAAGTACCCACACCGGATATTCAAAAAACGCTGGAAGACTTCTATTTTGAAAATCTTCGGGACGCGGTCAAGGCCGCCAACGATACCATTACCGATATCAAGATCATCCTGCCGGAGGATCGCGATATCTATATCAACCCCATCAGTTCGGAGCCGATCAACGTCTTTGCTCTCAACCCGAAGTATACATTCGAAACGTTCGTCGTCGGCGGGTCGAACCACTTTGCCCACGCGGCGGCACTCGCCGTTGCGCAAAACCCGGCCGCGGCATATAACCCGCTTTTCCTCTACGGCGGCGTCGGATTGGGCAAGACGCACCTGATGCACGCCATCGGACACGCGGTGAAGGGAAACGACCCTTCCGCGCGCGTCATGTATGTTACCAGCGAAACGTTTACCAACGAGCTGATCACCGCGATTCAGCTGGACAAACGTCTCGAGTTTCGCAAGCGCTATCGCAATGTAGACGTGCTTTTAATCGACGACGTGCAGTTTATTGCAAAGAAACAATCCGTTCAGGAGGAGTTTTTCAACACCTTCAACACGCTGCACAACGCCAGCAAGCAAATCATCATCAGTTCCGATCGACCGCCGAAGGAGATCAGCAGTCTCGAAGAGCGTCTGCGTTCCCGTTTTGAGTGGGGTTTGATTGCGGACATTCAGCCGCCGGACGTTGAGACGAGAATCGCCATTTTGCGAAACCGCGCAAGGCTCGATAACCTCGACGTAGACGACGAAATCATTCAGTTCATCGCAGAGCACGTGGTCAGCAACATTCGTGAGCTGGAAGGCTCTCTTACCCGCGTAGTCGCCTATTCCCAGCTGCGCAGAAGGCCGCTCACGCTGGATCTCACGATTGAAGCATTGCGGGATTTGCTGCCGGATGTCAAAAAGAAAGAGATCACGCCGCAGATCATCAAGAGCACGGTTGCGGAATATTACTCGATTCCGGTCGAGAGTCTGCTTTCCGAGCGCAGAGACCGCGAAATCGTGCTACCGAGGCAAGTTGCCATGTATCTATGCCACGATATGCTGGGCATTCCATATAAGAGAATCAGCACATTGTTTGATAAAAACGACCACACCACCGCAATCAACGCCTGTAAACGCGTAGATGACATGATTTCAAACGACAGCTCGTTTGCCTCCGTTATTGAAGACGTTAAAAAGAGAATGGGTTAAAAAAACAAGTTTTTACGAGTCGTTACTTTATCCACATTTTGTGGATGCGCATTGTGGATGCAATGGTAGTTTTGTGGAGAGTATGGAGTGTGTGGATAACGTCCGGTGAACGGCACCTGTTTTCCACGATAGTCTCCACAGAAGAAACCGCGCCGTGATGCGGAAAAACCACGTTCTCCACACTGCCCACAATACACTACTTCTACTGCTTCTGTTATACTATAGATCATAAACACTCTATCACGCCACGGAGTGTGGATAACGGGTTTTAGAAACACGGTTTCAACAAAGCGGTTTTATCGATCTGGTGCTAGATTCCGTCTTGGTTGTGAAAATAGAGCCAGAAGAGTTTATAAACAAGAAAATGATTTCATTTAATGATGATTGACTGAGATTCGATAGATGATCCTGAACGCTGAGAAAGGAAGATTGAATATGCATTTTTACATTGACTCAAAGGAATTGACAGAAGGCGTTCTTTCCGTCATTAAGGCGCTTCCCGTCCGCACAACAATGCCGATTTTGGAAGGCATCTATGTGGAAGCGACGAGCGAGGGCGTCAAACTCAAGTGTTCGGATCTCATGTTGCAAAAAGAGTGTATTTTGCCCGCTACGGTTGAAGAAGAGGGTTTTGCCATCATTCCAGGCAAGCTTTTTTCCGAAGTTGTTCGTAAATTGCCGGAATCCATTGCGGAAGTCACACTTAACGGAAAATCTCTGGAGATCTCCTGCGGCAGAGCAAAGAGCAGCCTGCAGTGCGTTGAGACAAATGAAGAGTTTCCAGAGATGCGCTTCACGGGAGATACCTTTACGGTTAAAATGGATCACGCGGATTGCCGCGATATGATCAATACGACCGTTTTTGCCACCGCGCAGGACGACAGTAAACCGATTCTGACCGGCGTATTGATGGAACTGGGTGACGAGATTACAATTGTCGCAACAGACGCGTTTCAGTTTGCAAAGCGTTCCATGCCGCTCAAAAACCCGGTGCCTGAGCGCAATGTCGTTATTCCCGGTAAATCAATGGTCGAAATTTCGCGCATGATGGACGAAACGGAAGCCGACGTTGAACTCACGTTTACCAAGACACATGTCTGCGTGAACATCAAGCATTCGCGCCTTGTTGCGAGACTGCTCGACGGAGACTATATCAAGTATAAAAACATTCTGCC
>JAQVML010000118.1 GCA_028703645.1 Eubacteriales bacterium | reverse complement strand
AGGCTTCCACGTCGGAACTGTACGGCAAGGTGGAGGAGGTTCCGCAAAAGGAGACCACGCCGTTTCATCCCTACAGTCCTTACGCAATCGCCAAGCAGTACGCCTACTGGATGGTGAAGGAGTATCGTGAAGCATACGGCATGTTCGCGGTCAACGGCATTCTTTTTAACCACGAATCCGAGCGCAGAGGCGAGACGTTCGTGACGCGAAAGATCACCCGCGCGGCTGCGAGAATCACCTGCGGCCTACAGGACAAGCTTCAGCTTGGCAATCTGGATAGCAAGCGCGACTGGGGTTATGCCAAGGACTATGTCGAGTGCATGTGGCTGATGTTGCAGCACGACGTTCCCGAAGATTTTGTAATCGCGACCGGCGTTCAACACACGGTTCGCGAGTTTACGACGCTTGCGTTTGCGCACGACGGGATTCATCTCCGCTGGGAAGGCACAGGGTTGAAGGAAAAAGGCATCGATGTGAAAACCGGCCGCGTGCTGGTCGAGGTCAACGAAGCATGGTTCCGGCCGACGGATGTGGACAACCTTTGGGGAGACCCGACCAAGGCGCGCACCGTGCTGCACTGGAATCCGCTCAAGACATCCTATGAGCAGCTCTGCTCGATCATGGCGGAGCATGACTTGCAGCTGGCGAAAAAGGAACAGGCAGGCTTAAAATGAAAGCGCTGATCACCGGAAGCCGCGGTTTTGTCGGCGGATATTTACGCCGGGAGCTGGAACAGCATGGCTATACCGTGATCGGCCTCGATCTGGCGGCGGACGATCAAACGCTCGCCGCGGATTTGAATGATTCGCAGCAGATGCGGGATATGATTCAAAAAACGCAACCGGACGTGATTTTTCATCTTGCAGGACAAGCCAACGTTGCGCTCTCCTGGCAAATTCCGCAAAAAACGTTTGAGCTCAACGTTCTTGGTATGATCAATCTTCTCGAGGCGGTTCGCCTGGAGCATCCGAAGGCAAAGATCGTCGGGATCGGTTCGTCGGATCAATATGGTAATCTCGGCGAGGCGGGTAAAAACGTTACGGAAGAAACGCGCATGTGTCCGCAAACGCCATATGCCGTCTCGAAAAAAACGCAGGAAGAGATCGCGCTGGTCTACGCCCGCGCATATGGGTTACGCGTTTGCATGACGCGCTCATTTAACCACGCGGGCGCGGGGCAAAGGCGCGGGTTCCTGATTCCCGACTTCGCCTCCGGCATTGCGTATGTGGAGAAGGGAAAGGCGGAATACCTCCCGGTCGGCAACCTGAGCGCAAAGCGCGATTTTACGCATGTGCGGGATGTTGTGCGCGCCTATCGACTCATCGCGGAAAAGGGAAAAACCGCAGAGGTCTACAACATCGGTTCCCAGATCGTCTATAGTGCGCAGGAGATACTGGATATGCTTTGCGCGATGGCGAGCTGCGAAATTCCGGTGCGGCAGGACCCGGCGAAGATGCGTCCGAGTGATACGCCCGTCATCTGCTGCGATCACAGCAAGCTGAGTCGGGACACCGGCTGGATGCCGGAGATTGCGATGGACGAGACGCTTGCGGAGGTTTTAGCCGAGTGGCGGGGCAAGGTCTCCGCCGAGTAGGAAGATCCGGGCGAATCTGAACCGCGTTCTAGAGAAAAAAGGATACGCAGGTATTATTTTTTGATTGTGAGAGGGAGCAATGCTGCAAAAAATCAAGCAATATCATTTTTTATTTACGGAGCTTGTTAAGCGCGACTTTACGAAAAAGTATAAACGAACCGTGCTTGGCATGGCTTGGAGCATCCTCTCCCCGCTCATGACGTTGATCATCATGTGGTTGGTTTTCAGCAACTTCTTTGGCACCTCGATGGAGCATTATGTCATCTACCTGTTCACCGGGCAGCTTGTGTTCGCATATTTTACCGATTCAACCAACCTCTGCATGAACGCGCTGGTCAGCAACGCCAGCATCTTTACGAAGGTAAATGTGCCTAAATATCTCTTTTTACTGTCGCAGAACGTCTCGTCGTTGATCAACTTCTGCCTGACGCTGATTCTGCTTTTCATCTTTTCGGCAATCGACGGCGTGACCTTTACCTGGAAGTTCCTGATGCTGCTGTATCCGATCATATGCCTGATTACATTCAATGTCGGCATGGGCATGATCCTGTCCGCGTTTTTTGTGTTCTTCCGGGATATGCAATATCTCTGGGGGGTTGTGACGCAGCTTTTGATGTGGATGTCCGCAATCTTTTATACGATTGACACGTTCAGCTACAAAATTCAGCTGCTGTTTCTGGCGAACCCGATCTATCTCTATATTCGATACTTCCGAAAGATCATACTCGATGGAGTGATTCCGACACCGCAATTCCATCTCTTGGGGGCTGCTTATGCGCTGATTGCGCTCGCGCTTGGCACATACGTCTATCGGAAATACAATCATGAGTTCCTGTATTATGTATAAGATCAGGATCGAAAGCTACTGGAAATCAAAAACAAGCGCGAGGGAAAAACATGCGATCTGTGTTAAAGGTCAATAACGTAACCATTCGTTATAAATATGGTGATTTCAGAGATATCGGACTCAAGGAGTGGACGATGCGTAAACTGACGCACCGCTACCACGTTGAGCACTTTCTTGCGGTGAAAAACGTTTCCTTCGAGCTCTTTGAAGGAGACATGCTCGGCATCGTCGGCTCAAATGGCGCGGGAAAGTCCACCCTCCTAAAGGCGGTGACGGGCGTCATGGTGCCCACAAGCGGCACCATCGAACGGGACGGACGCATCTCCGCGCTCTTAGAGCTGGCTTCCGGGTTTGACGGCGATCTGACCGTGAAAGAAAACGCCTATTTACGAGGCGCGATGCTGGGTTATACGAAAAAGTTTATGAATTCGGCTTACGATCAGATCATCGAGTTTGCGGAACTCAAGGACTTTGAGGAACGCCCGTTTAAGCAGCTTTCCTCCGGCATGCAATCCCGCCTCGCATTCTCCATCGCTTCGCTCGTTCAGCCGGAGATCTTGATTTTGGATGAGGTGCTTTCGGTTGGCGACGGCGCGTTTCAGGAAAAGAGCGCGGCGAAGATGATGGAGATCATCAAAAGCGGTGCCGTAACGATTTTGGTGTCGCACTCTGTCGAGCAGGTTGAGAGCCTGTGCACCAAGGTGCTTTGGCTCAACCATGGCGAAGCCATCGCGTTGGGCGACACAAAAGGGATTTGCGAATTATATCAATCGTTTTTGTCGGGCAATCCGGATGCGCTGCAAGAGGCTTCCAACCGCTGGGGCCCCGGCAAAGAAAGCTTGACCTGAGTTCATCGGAGTCTTCTTCAAGCTTTGAATCAGGGTTGATCCACCATGGCTATTTGATTTGATCAAGACAGACAAAGAATATGAGGTACATAGAGTTCAATGAAGGAATTTCTAAATATTGAAGAAGAGGTCATTTACAATAAACTGGTACCGGGCAAACACCAGCAGGGAGATGCTTCTTGTGAGCTGCTGAGCGCCGCGGATCTCAACGGTTGCAGCGGGGTGATTGACGCGGAGAAAGTCATCAAAAACATCTCCGATCTAGGGGAGCTGATCATCACCTTAAAGGAAACAAGCGAAAACTATGCGTTTCGACCGCTTTTTTCCGACTCAAAAGTGCTTGGGAAAGTAATCCTTTTCGCAAAAAAAGCGATTCGAAAGCTTTTAAAATGGTATATTGAACCAATCTGCTTTCAGCAGACGACCTTTAACCTAGCGGTGACGCAATCGATCGAGCAGCTTGCAAAGATTCAGGCTGATTTGATTGTATCCGTTGCGGAGCTGACCAGACAGCAAAAGCGAAACGAAGCGGAAGAGACAAAGCAGGATACCGTATTGCAGGCGACATCATCCAATGATAAGCCGTAGGATCGTAAAAAACGATACCCTTTGAGTGGATTCTCTTGCCGGAATTTGATAGATTCATCAATTGAGTCACTTGACGCGATCCGATCCATCGGATCGAGCGCAAGTGAAATATCCCGAGCGGTTGCCTCGGGTTTGTTTGGATGATAGATTTATGTCACTAAGGAGTAACGTCTCTTGAATATTGCATTTGATGCTACGGCAATTTTGGGCTCGCAAAGCAAGAATCGCGGCATAGGCAACTATGCGTTGAGCCAGTTCCGAAAAATGATTGAACGGGATCGAAACAATCAGTATTTCTTTTTAAACTTTCTGGAAGAATTCAATTTAAGCGACCTCGTCGATCACGCCGAGAATCTGCATGAGTTTTATTTCTACACCGGGAAAGAGAACTATCTGTTAAAAGACCCCCATTTTTCCGCTGTCATCGGAGATGTGATTCGGAATTTCATCGAAGAGCATCAAATTGACATCTTCTACATTACGTCGCCTTTTGCGGAAAACGATATCCTCTATCAAAAAGAATGGTTTGCCGGCGCCAAGGTGATCGCGACGGTATATGACATCATTCCGTATGTGATGAAGGAGCATTACCTAACCAATCCATTCGTGTATCAAACTTACATGAAACGCGTTGAGATGCTGCGCTGGGTCGATCGCTGCTTGGTGATTTCGCAATGCGTCAAAAAAGACCTCGTCGAGCATTTGCGCTTTGATCCGGAGAAGATCAATGTGATCTATGGTGCGGCGGATGAACACTACCGTAAAAAAACAGTTTCGGAAGAAAAAAAAGAAGCGTTGTTTCAGAGATATGCGATCGATAGCTCGTACATCATGTGCACCGGCGGTGATGATGATCGAAAGAATCTCGAGGGCTTGATCCTTGCTTATTCCATGCTGCCCAAACAACTGATCGAGCAGTATCAACTTGTCATCGTGTGCAAACTTCCGGAGCTTTCCTTAAACCGCTATATGGCGCTCGTGGATAGAAAAGGATTGACGGGCAGGGTCGTCCTAACCAATTTTGTACCCAACGAGGATCTGCTCAACTTCTATCGTCTTGCGCACTTGTTGGCGTTTCCTTCCAAATATGAAGGATTTGGTCTTCCCATCGTAGAAGCCTGGGCGTGCGGAACGCCGGTGCTGACTTCAAACAACTCAAGTTTGGGAGAGATTGCCGGGGACGCCGCTGTTCTGGTCAACCCGTTTTCCGTAGAGGATATAGCAAACGGTTTGATCACGGCGTTGACAAACACGGATCTGTCCGCGCTGCGAGACAAAGGGAATGAGCGGCTGAAGCTGTTTCAGTGGGATGTTGTAGCTGATTTATCGATTTCCTATATCGAGAAAGAATATCTGCTCAAAACAGAGTCGGCGCTTTCGCCAAGTGTTAAAAATGAAAAGGAGAAGCTGGCGTTTTTCACGCCGCTCCCACCCCTGAAATCCGGCATTTCGGATTATAGCGTGGATATCTTAAACGCGATCAGCGATTCGTTTGATATTGATGTTTTTATCGACGATGGATATCAACCGGATCGTACGCTGGATTGTTCCATTCGAATTTATCATCATCGGGAATTCCGCGCCAATCATTATGATCATGTTTTGTTTCAGGTAGGAAATTCGGAATATCATTGCTACATGTTTCCGTATATCGTGAAATATGGCGGTATCGTTGTGCTGCAC
>JAQVML010000117.1 GCA_028703645.1 Eubacteriales bacterium | reverse complement strand
CGTTTCGCGCGAAGCACTCAGCGTGATATAATCGTGGTATACTATCGTAAAACGAACCGTCATCAACCAAAGGAGAGCGAACTGTATGGCTGGAGAACTGAAAATCGACGTCCGCAGAAAAAAGATTCTAGAGATTCTCCGCCGGGACGGGCAAGTTCGCGTTTCGCAGTTGAGTGAAGTGCTCGGTGCAACCGTCGTTACCATCCGTAGCGATCTGGACGCGCTGGAGCAGGACGGATATCTGGAGCGCACACAGGGCGGCGCAATCCAGACCATGAAAAACTACTACAATCTGGAATTTCAGCGCCGCAAGCAGGAGCATATGGAAAATAAAAAGGCCATCGCCGCTGCTGCGGCCGGCCTTGTTCACGATGGGGACACGCTGTTTATCAACTCCGGCACAACCACGTATTTTACCGCGGTCGAGCTCAAACAGAGAAAAAACCTAAACGTTGTCACAAACTCCATCTCCGTCGCGGTGGAGCTGGGCGGGCTGCCGACCTTTCGCGTGATTCTGCTCGGCGGCGACATCAGCGCGCAATATTCCTTCACCTATGGCGAGGATGTGAAAGAGCAAATCTCCCGCTATCGCGCAAACCTCGCGATTCTCTCCGTGGACGGCATTCAACCCGGCGCGGGCATCACCACCTATCACGCCGAGGAAAGCGTAATCGACCGTATCATGATGGAGCGCGCGCAATCCTCCATCATCGTGGCGGACAGCACAAAGCTCGGTAGAGAGAGCTTTTCGCGCATCAGCGTGCTGACACCGAAAACGGTAATCCTTACCGACGACGGCGCAAATCCCGAAATCGTGGAGCAAATCCGCGCGGAAGGCGTCGATCTTCAGATCATCTGATCTGTTCTATCACCGTATTCAACCTTCGTTTTCCGATTGCCCGTCTTGTTTCAAGGCGGGCTGTTTGATGAAGCGATTGATCGAAACAAAATACCAAACGGCGCAGACCAAATATGCCCCCGCGCAAAGGGCGAGCAGCGCAACGGTCGGTATCTTTCCCAACAGTGCGCCGACCAGATAGGACATTGCAGCCGCGGCAACGCTAAAGAGCACCGTCCGCCAGGCGTTGTATACGCCGGAAACAGCCGGATCGATCAACTGAAACACCATCGAAGGCACGGCATAATCGACCAGTGTCCTGCCCATGTATCCAAACATTGCAACGATCAGGAACAACATTTCTTTGCCGCTGTACGGTAAAAATACCACCGCGCAAAGAAGCCCCGCACCGATTAAGCCGAGGCGTTTGGGTTGCATCACGCGCGAGAGCGCATTGTAGGAAAGGCTCCCCAGCAGGTAGCCGATCGAACCCGCCATCGCGAGATTGGCGGCCGTCTTTGCGGAGACGCCGAGTTCCAGCGCGACCAACACCAGAGAGTTGAGGATGCCGATCGTGATCCCGCGCAGTGTGTTTGGAATCACAAACACGCGAAATTCCGGTTGTCTCAGCACGGATACAACCATGTTCACCTTGGCTTTGACGCTGACTTTCGCCTGCTTTGGGTGAACAAACGGATCGTGAATCACCGTCATCTTGCGGTTACAGACATACGCCGCAAGCACGAGCAGCGCGCTGGAACAAAACCCGATGAGGAACGCGAGCCGCGCGGGAAAGCGCGACAGCGTTTGCGCAAATAACCAGCTATATATCATGCCAAATAGCCCGATCGAGACGCCCGTCATCGAGGCGACCGCGCCATATCGCTCGATGTCGATGATTTGATACAGCATTTTATAGTCCAGCACGCCCTTGCAGGATGCCAGCACGATCTGCACCGAGGCAACCACCGTCACGAGCAGCCAAACCGTCAGCGAAACCGCTTGCCGATGCAGCAACAGCGGCAGATAGCAGACGAAGAACAGCGAGATTGCAAGCAGCAGCCAGTCATTTTGGCGAACCGCATTCGGTCTTCGCTCCGCGAGGTCTGAAAACGCCATCGTTGCGGCGAGGCTCACAACGCAGAGCACCGTGTTAAACACCCCGATATGGACGGTGGAAACGCCCTGTTGCGCGAGGTAAAGCTGAATAAACGTGCCGCTGATGAACAGCGCCGCCGCGGCATAGCATCCCTCCCGAATGGCGTAATAGATTCCGTTGTTGCGCTGAATGCGCCAGGTCTCGCGCGGGGAATCCGCGTTCTTTTTTTGTAGGTTCATGTTTCTTTTCCGCCTTTAATAAGACGATGATTGGCTCATGGAAGTAATGCGCGGCAGCAGGTATGGAAAAGGGCGGTCGGGTTGATACCGGCCACCCTTTTTTCGCCTTTTTGAGCGATCAATACTGGAAATAATCGTCCGCCTTGATCGTTGCGGCGGAGTTTTCGGACATGTAGATATAGGTCGGCTTGTCCCTGAGCTGCAAAATGGATGCCGGCAGCTCCTGACAGGGGTTTGCAAAGATGCAGAGCCGCGAAATCATACGCTGCCAGGTGACCTTGGTGCCGTCCGTTGTGATGCCGTGCAGGTCAAACACATTCTTTGCCTGCATCGCGTCGCGCGGGCCCATCATCGCGCCCATCGGAGGCACTTTCGCCACATCTCCGCTGTAGCCAAAGGAGCCGTGGAGCGAGTTTTGCAGCATCGTCATGGGGTGCAGCTTCGCTACCTTCGCGGGCTGGCGCATATATTCTTCGAGCGAGTCGCAATACCAGTCTTCCACCGGATCGATAAACGCGAGATGCCCCGGCCAACCCGGGCCGGAATAGATCGCATCCGCTTCGCCGTCGTCTTCCAGACGCTTGGAATAGCTATCCACCGTCTCGTTGGAGAAATAGACGAAGTTTTCCATCTGAAAGCCCAGCGACGGATCGAGCTGCGAAATGCAAAAGCGCATAAACGCGTTGCCAAACCCCGCCTCATAGCTCAGCGGCGCGATGTTGCCGTCCTCATCCGCCCACTCGTCCATCATATAGAATTTGACGTTGCGGCAGCTGACATGGCAACTGTTGAGCATGTAGGCGAGTTTGCGATACGTCGTGCAGGGATTCGGCATCACCAGCACAACCTTTTTATCGTAACGATCGGAATCCAGAATCCGGGTGAACATGTCGGTGAGCATGATCATCTCAAATTCTTCGTTGCGAATCACGTCCAAATGCACATTCGGGTTGCGCGGATGAACATGGTTCATTTTTGCTATGTCTTCGCGCGTGATCGCGCGCACGCGATTGAGCTCCGCTTCGTCGCGATACGGCACCCACGCGCCGGGTTTTTGATGGAAGGTTCCCATGGTACAGTTTCTCACTTTCTTTTCTCTTCTTTTCCAAAGATATTTTTAGCCTGATGGAGCTTTCTCCGGCCTGTAATCGTTTCTATTTTTGCGAAGGCTGGTGCGGCAAGCGCGCGAGCGTGTCCAATGCGCAGTCGATCAGCGTTCGCCCGAACGCGACGTCCAGCATGGACGTGTCCGCCTCATACCCGCCTTCGCTCATGCCTTGCGGCGTGATCAGGTAACCGGGCAAACACCCGTTTGCGAGCGTATTGACTACCACCATCGGGTACCCCGCCATGGCTTTGAGGTAGAGCGCGTATTCGACAAACACTTCTCCTGGAAGGCCGATTACGCAGCAGGAGCCGATGCGAAACATCTGAATCTCCGCCGGTCGCTCGTCCCGAAGCAACTCAATCTGTACGCCGCGGTTCTGCATCCGCACATAGCCCAACTGATCCTCCGAGCCGAGCAGTTTTAGGTTCGCGTTTTGCCAAAGATAGTATTCGTCGCGATTCTTTGACGAGCCATATCGCGCATAGAGGTCTTCGTAGATCGCGCGGTCTCTTGCAACGCGCTTCTCCAGCTCCGCCTCCTCGCCAAAGGTGCGAATGATTGGCTCTACGCTGGAGCTCGCGACAGCGAGCGTGATATCACTGCGGTACTCGCCATGCTCAACCACGCGCCACGCGGCCTCCCCCAGCAGCGCACCCACGCGCTCCGCTTCGTCAAACGACTCCCCGGTGCGATAATACCGACTGGATTGATTGCCGGAGGCACCTTGCGCAAACCCGAACACGGCGTCCGGCGCGTGTTTTTGAATCTCCTGCCGCACATAACCGGGATAGTCCGCCGTGACCACATCGCTCCACTCGTGAATAAACGTTGGATGCAGCGTATAGTTCGTAAACACGCCGCGCACACGCCCGCTCAAGTCCTTGACGGAAAACACGCTGACCAGTGGGTCATGCGGGCCGCCGCGCATCGTTCTGTTTCCGCCAACGCCCTGTTCGGCGCCGCAGATTTCGCATCCGCAGGCAAGCGTCGCCTTAAAACAATCGCTCTTTGCCTGCGCTACGATTCGCGTGATTCGCTCAATCAACGTCTCCACATACGCATGCGGCTGTTCTTTTCCCGCTTCCAAGCTCTCTACATCGAGCCTGCCCGCGGCCCACGGGCCGGAGTGTGTATGTGAGCACGAGATCATCAAGTGATCCGCTTTCAGTCCGCAGACCGCCTGTACGCGTCTACGCACCTCCGCCACATGCCGCTTGGAAAAAAACAGTAGATCCAGCGTCACCATACAAAGTTCCGTCTCGCCATCCGAAAGATACAAGCACGCCGCAAACAGCGGATCGTGTACGCCGGTGTTGTTGCGCGGATAATGCGGATACCCCGCCAGTTCCAATCCTCGATCGGGCGAAATCTCAATCTGCGCAACTCCCGCTTTGAACATCATTCCCTCTATCCCCTTTCCATACGGACAACCTTCTTACGTCGGCTGCCCGCCTATCCATTCCCCATCGATCCATACACCAAAGAGATGCATGGTATCGTCCACTAATACGAGGTTTGCGCGTTTGCCCGCGGCAATGCTGCCAACCTCGCCATCCAGCCCGACCGCGCACGCGGGGTTCAGGCTCGCCATGCGAAACGCCTGCTGCAGGTCAATCCCCGCATGGCGCATCATGTTGCGGCAGGCGACGTCCATCGTCAGCTTGCTGCCGCAGAGACCGCCGTTTGCGTCAAACAGCAAATCGGTAATGTGCCGCAGGTTCTCCGGCGGCTGTTCGCTGGAAACGAAGCTATCCGTAATCAAAATCACCCGATCGTCCCCCTTGATGCGGTGGATGAGCCGCAGCATATCGGGATGTACATGGATGCCGCAGGAATCGCAAATCACTTCCGCGTACATGTCCGGATCATAGAAGCAGGCTTCGTCCGGCCCGCAGGCGCGCGTTCCGCCAACTTCGCAGGGCGCGCCCGTCGCGTTGGTGCAATGCGTTTGAATGATCAGGTCATATTGCTTGAGATGAGCGATTTGCGCGGGCGTGGCCTCGCTGTGCCCAACGGCGAACCGTACGTTTTGATTGGCAGCTTTCGCTGCCTGCACAAACGAGGCAACGCCCTCTCTCTCCGGCGCAACTGCCCAAACTAAAACGCTCTCTCCTGTTGCCTGAATCAGCGCGCTCGCCTCATCGGGCTTAATCGGCCCTTGCCATTTGTTTTTCTCCGGCGAAGCGCCGTATTTCGGGTTCATATAAGGCCCTTCCATATAAATGCCGCCGATCGCTGGCGCGTTACCCTCTCGCATCGCGTCCTTGATCCGCCGGATCGCGTCCAGCAT
>JAQVML010000116.1 GCA_028703645.1 Eubacteriales bacterium | reverse complement strand
CTGGTCGGTAAGCTTAGTAGCTGCTCCGGCCGCGATTACAGCAAGAACGAGCTGTTCATCGTCGAAGGCGACAGCGCGGGCGGCTCCGCCAAGCAGGGCCGCGACCGGAAGTTTCAGGCGATTTTGCCGCTGCGCGGCAAGCCGCTGAACGTCGAGAAAAAGCGCATCGATCAGGTGCTGCAAAACGAGGAGTTCCGCTCGATCATCACCGCGGTCGGCACCGGCATCGGCGAGGATTTTGACATCTCCTCGCTCAAATACGACAAGATCATCATCCTTTCGGATGCGGATCAGGACGGCGTACACATCCGCGCAATCCTGCTGACCTTCTTCTATCGTTATATGAAGGAACTGGTCACCGAAGGGCATGTTTACATCGGCCTTTCTCCGCTCTACAAGGTGCAAAGGGACACAAAGCGCATCTATTGTTATGACGATGAGGAGCTTCGCGCCGCGACGAAATCCATCGGCAAAGGCTACACGATTCAGCGCTACAAGGGCCTTGGCGAAATGAACCCGGAGCAGCTCTGGGAAACGACCATGAATCCCGAAGGGCGCGCGCTCATCCGCGTCAACATCGAGGACGCGGCGGATGTCGAGCATCTCGTGACCGTGCTCATGGGCGACAAGGTGCAATCGAGAAAAGAGTACATCTTCGAGAACGCGGATTTTAACAAGAACAACAGCGATATGTTTGAGAAGCTGAAAGATTGAGCGTTTTTTGCGCAAGTAATGATTATAGACGGACGATAAGGAATTATTGATATGCCGAAAGAACCCGTACAACTCAAGCTGGAAAAGATCATCCAGCGCAACATGGACGAGGTCATGCACCAGTCCATGATGCCGTATGCCGAGCACGTTATCCTCGAGCGCGCGCTCCCGCGCGTGGAGGACGGCCTCAAGCCCGTGCAGCGGCGCATTCTCTACACCATGCTGGAATTAAGCTTAACCCCCGACAAACCGCACAGAAAGAGCGCGCGTATCGTCGGCGACTGCCTCGGCAAATACCATCCGCACGGAGACACCTCCGTCTACGACGCGTTGGTGCGCATGGCGCAGCCATACAACATGTGCGTGCCGCTCGTGGATGGTCACGGCAACTTCGGCAGTGTGGATGGCGACAGCGCGGCCGCGATGCGCTATACCGAGGCGCGTATGACCGACGCCGCGATGCAGCTTTTGCGCGACATTGAGAAAGACACCGTCAGCTTTTCGTTTAACTTTGACGACACGCTCAAAGAGCCGGACTTGCTGCCGGGCAGATTTCCAAACCTGCTCGTCAACGGAGCCAGCGGCATCGCGGTGGGCCTTGCCACCAACATTCCCCCGCATAACCCCGTGGAGGCGATCAACGCCGTCATCGCGGTGATGGATAACCCCCGCATCACGCTCGAAGAGCTCATGCAGATCATTCCCGCGCCGGACTTTCCCACGGGCGGCTTCCTTCTGGAATCCTCCGAGGTGGAGCAGGCCTACCGAACGGGTCGCGGCAAGATCTATATGCGCGCCAAGACGCATTTTGAGGAGCAGAAAAACGGCAAGACGCTGATCGTGATCACCGAGCTGCCCTTCCAGGTCAACAAGGCGAACATGTTGGAGAAGATTCTCACCGTCAGTCAGGAAAAGAAGGCTCTGTTCTCCGGTATTGCGGATATTCGCGACGAAAGCGACCGCACGGGCATGCGCGCCGTCATCGAGATCAAGAAGGATGGAGATCCGGAGCGCATTCTTCAATATCTATTTAAGTATTCCGATTTGCAGATGACGTTTGGCGTCAATATGGTCGCCATCGCGGGCGGCAAACCACAGCAGCTGAACCTCAAGCAGATCATTGCGCACTACATCCGCCATCAGCGGGATGTGGTCACCCGCCGCACCCAGTTTGAGCTGGACGCGGCGCTTCGTCGCGAGCACATCTTAGCGGGACTCATGATCGCGGTGGACAATCTCGACGCGGTCATCGCGCTGATTCGCGCAAGCAAATCCCCCAAGGAAGCGCGCGAGGGCTTGATGAAGACGTTCGCGCTCTCCGAAGTGCAGGCCCAGGCGATTCTCGATCTGCGTTTGCAGCGTCTGACCAATATGGAGCTCATCACCATCAAGCGCGAATACGCCGAGGTAGTGCGCCACATCGAGGAACTACGCAGCATTCTCGCGAGCGAAAAGAAACTGCTCGCGCTGATTAAAAAAGAACTCACGGAGATTCGCGAACAGCTCGCGGTCTCCCGCAGAACGACGTTTGTCGCCTGCGACGAAGCGCCGATCGACGAGGCGGTAGACCTCGCCGTGGTCGAGGATGTCACGATCTGCATCTGCGAAGGGCTCAAGGTGCGCCGCATGCCGACCAAGGTGTTCTCGCTCGCGGCGATCTCGGAAGACAAGCCGTTGTTCATGCTCGAAACCCGATCCAACCAGCGCATCCGTATCTTTACGGATCAGGGCGCGCTCCTCTCCCTCGCGGTGGAAGAGTTGCCGGAAACCCGCGCGACCACGCGTGCCGCAAACCTCGCTTCCCTGCTGCCGTTTGAGAAAAACGAAAAGATCATCGCGCTTTATTCCGACGACGAAGAGGGCGACTATCTCTTCTACCTGCGCGATGGCAACATCAAGCGCACCCCTGCCGCCGATTACCGCGTGCGCGTCAAGCGCACGGCTGCGGTCGCGCTGCGGGACAAAGACCGCGTGCTCTCGATTGAAAAATATGAGCCTCGGTCGATCCTCATGGTCACCAAGCTCGGTATGAGCATCCGCTTTGCGGCGGATACGATTCCGTCGATGGGTCGCGTCTCCGGCGGCGTCAAGTGCATCAAGCTCGACAAGGGCGACGAGGTGCTCTATGCCGCCCTCGTGCCGGAGGAGGCGGAGGTACTGACCATCACCGACAAGGGATTCGGCAAGCGCTCGCCGATGTTTGACTATGACCTGCAAGGCAGAAACGGAAAGGGTCTCAAGACCTTCGACCTCAAGAAAAACGGTTCCAACGGCACCTGCATCGCGGCAGTCGCGGTACTCACGGAGCAAAAGACGTTGACGCTGTTGCAGCGGCACGGCGGAAGAACCGCGATTCATACAGGCGAAGTACGCATTGAGCCCCGCGCAAGCAAGGGCAATATGCTCGTCGCGGTCGTGCTGGACGACGACGTGATCAGCATCGAGTAAGCCGCTCTTTACAAATCGCTCTTCACATAAGGCACTCTCCCAAGCGGGCGGGTGCCTTTGTTGATGCATTTTTTACGTGCTAGGTTCTTTTTTATACGCTTTTCGTGTGTGATATGGTATGATATACTAATCATGCAAATCTCGGAGGAACTATGAAATCGGTCAAACGCCTCATCGCTCTCGTCCTGCTCTGCGCGCTCCTTTTTGCGCTCAGCGCTTGCACTGCCGCTGGCACAAACGTTCTGGGCGTTGCCAACGCGACCACGCCGCTGGATACCGCTTCCGCAGGCAGCGCCGCGCAGAGCGACGACGCAATCGCCGCGGGCGAAGTCTATCGCAACGAATACTTCAAATTCACCTGCGACCTCTCGGATGAGTGGTATGTGCTCAATCAGGATGAAATCGCGCAAATGCTCGGTCGCACGTATGACGCGCTGGGCAGCGGCAAAGCGGGCGAACTCATTCAAAATTCGTTTAACAACGGCGAAACGCAGATGGACTTCTATGCCATCAATGTCAATACCGCGCAAACGACCAACATCGTTTTGAGCAAAGCAAAGGTGCTGGAACTGCTGCTATCCGATCAAATGCTGCTCAAAGCCTCCATCCCGCTTCTAACCAGCGGTTTAACGGATATGGGCGCAACGAGCGTCACGAGCGACACCAAACAGATTCGCTTTTTGGGCAAGGACCGCACCGCGTTGGTTGTTCAGGCGGAGTATCAGGGCGGGCAGATTCAAGAGACGATATTTGTGATTCGGCAAGGCGGCTATCTGGCTTCCATCACGTTCACGGATCTGAGCAAAACCCCTTCTATGGACTACGTCGATTCTTTTCAGGTGATCGATTGAGCATCTGACCTTTGTGAATCAAAATCGGGCTGCCTCTGATCAGGCGGCCCGTTTCTCTTTTTTCACACGGCAAACTTCCAATATAAACAGCTTCAAGCAGTCCTCCGCTCTGTTCCGATATCGGCGCATGTGATACACTCAACAAAAACGATCTGGAAAGGAATGTCACTATGGAACGCAAGACCGTCGTCTCCCGCATGAGCGAACTCGATCATCAGGAAGTCACCTCCGGCGAGGATTTTCACTTTTTCCGGCACAAGTTTATCAAGGGCGAGGATGGCTATCACTCCAACATCGCGTTTCTGCGCCTGCCGCCGAAGAAAGCGGCCTTTCCGCTGCATTATCACGAATATAGCGAGGAGACGTTTTACATTCTCTCCGGCGTGGGTCACCTGAATCTCTCAAATGGCGAAACGCAAAAGGTCTCGACGGGCGATATCGCCTTTTTCCCGACGGGTGAAGCGGGCGCGCACCAGCTAGTGAACGATTCGGAGACGGAAGACCTCGTCTATCTCGATTTTGACACCTATGTGCCGCTGGACATCACCTACTATCCCGGCAAGGACAAGATCGGCATCTTCGGCGAAACCTATACGGGCGTGCTCAAAAAGAGCGCCACGGTGGGTTTGTTTGAAGGCGAAGAAGCAAAATAGCGGCAAGATTCTTTTCAAATTTGCGAAAAAAAGCGCTCTTTTCCGAGCGCAAGTGTGAATTCTTCTTTGATTTTATGAGGTGCCTGATGGAATCCAACACACAAAGCCCTCTCGTCGCTGCCGCCAGAGGCCGCACGCGCGAGGGCTTTCGCTGCGCGAGCGCGAGCCGGACGAAGCCGATTGGTTTGCCTATCACGAACCGGATGGAACGGCGACCCTGCCGTTAAGAGATGCTTTCGCTCACCAACCGCACCCAGAGCGAAACCACCGTTTCGCAAAAGGAGCTTTCCTCCGGCTTGAGCTGCCAGAGCGGAATCTGCCGCGGTTTTCTTCTACCATAGAAAAAGCGATCGTCCGGCGGAAGCAAATCCGCAAACGCGGTGATGGCGGGCAGCAGCGTCACCTCCGCCAGCGCTTCTCCGCGCTCAAACACGCAGAGCTGCCAGCCGATTGCGCCTTTTTCGCCTAAGCCGAATACCCCGCCGAATCCGTCCGCCTTCTGCTCAAACGGTTCCGCCGTCAGCTGCGGCTCCCGCACGAGCGTGAGCTTGTAGGTGTTCGTGTGCCATTCAACCAGCGCAATGCCCGCCTGCTTGGGCAAAAGCCCCAGCGCCAGCGCCCCGCCGTCGTCTTTTCGCACGTATAACATGCGCTTTGGCAGGCAGTTCTCCCGTTTCATTTGCTCGACCAGTTCGTCCCGCGCATCCCACTCGGCGGAAAAATCGGTTGCGTGCATATCTTACTCTCCCCTACATGATCTCTTTCAAAGTATACACGTTTCCTCTGCGAAGACAAGAAAAACTAACGATTAAAGTTTCTCCTGTTCAGAACAGTCTTTTTCCGATATAATCGGAAGGGGTTCAGATTGAGCAACGCCCACTATATGGAAAGCATAAATGGAGAGCTTGATCGGTGCGGGCGGATGATATCCGCTCCT
>JAQVML010000115.1 GCA_028703645.1 Eubacteriales bacterium | reverse complement strand
ATGACGGGTGAAAAGCATTACGAGGGAACCGAGGCGGCAAAGAGCATGAATACCGTCGCGTGGCTCACGGCGGACTATCCGCCCGTGTTCATCGACTGCGGGGACAAGGATGTCTTCCTCTCGCAGGCGCGGGAGATGATGGATTCTCTCGCGGCACAGGGGGTAGACGTGACAAGCTATCTGCCGACGACGACCAAATTCCCGCTGATGCATGAGTTTCAGGTGCGGTTGAATCAGCCGGAGGCGGTGGAGGGGTTGGAACGGTTGGCGGGGTTTTTGGGGGAGAAGAGTAAGTAATAATTAGGATAGACGAAATAAGCGCGTCGGGAGGGAGAAGGCGCGCAAAAAAGCTTCATTTTTACTTCATATTACAATAGTATTAATATTTGCATACTTTGAAAGAGGACTAATAAGTTCGAGTAATTTTGATCTTAAATACTCATCAAAAATCATGTCTCCAATTCTAATTTCATCATGATTTGAATAATCTTTTTGAAAAATTGTAGTATATACACTTGTTAATCTCTCAACTAAATCAACTTCAACTACGTTTTCGCGTTCGCTTGGTGTTAATTTATCAACAGCACCTTTGAAAACCTCTTTATAATCAAGCAGGAAGTCATTCTGCCTAAACAATGTACTTGAAGCGGTTAAGATATCAATTAAGGGTTTAGAATAATTTCCTCTTACAAAAGCGTTGTACTTGGATGCATCATGTATTCGAAGTCCGATCATAATTGGAGTGATATAAGTCAAGCAAAAGCGCAAGGCGTTTTCATAAATAATACGTGAATTATTATCATGTACCAAATCATATGTAGTTAATTTATTGTACTGTAGAAATTTAGCTGTATCACGAAGGCCGAACTGAAAATAGCGAATAACTGCAAGATTGATTTTATCATAGGTGAAAGATTTATTTTGAAAACCTAAATGACTTATATATTGTTGTATGTTAACCTCTGGCAGTGGAAACGAGATGTCGAAAAGCTTTTCGAGGTACTTAGAGCCGTTCATGCCACTACCATAAAACCCTCTTATTGTGTGCTGAAGTTGATCCTGATTGATTGAAAATACGAAAGTTAATCGATCATCGGTAAAGAAATGTTTGACTCTTTCTAGCAGAGATACAGCGAAAGTTGGTTTGCATCGATCTAGCTCGTCTATGAAAATTACAAGTCGTTTGTTTTTGGTTCCGATGGCTTTATTGATGAACTTTAACATAAGATCTTTGATAGTGTCTTGATGCTTAATATCATCCATAATATCCGTGCCTTTAATTGCATCACTTAGAGCGCTGATGTTTCGTCCGGTCAAACAATCTGCTAGTGATTTTAAAATATCATAAACACTCGTATCGTTTTTTAAATGTAAGGATACCTGCTTTGTTCTGATAACAGCGTAAATAATGCTCAGTATCGGGTCGGAATTGTTATCATTCTCCCAAGCATCATAATATACAGTTGAATGATTTTGATTGATATTTAGATCTTTGTAAGGGCTATTATCCATAGACTTCATATTATTAAGACTTGCAGCTTCTGCTTTTTTTAGGCTTGACTTAGCACAAAAACTATCTAGCAACATTTTTGATTGTTTCACGAAGAAAGTTTTACCGCTTCCCCAAGCACCATCAATTGCAACCACGGTGCATTCGTGAAACGAATCAATTATTGAGCAGAATCTTGCAACATCCTCATTTCTACCGAGCGTGTCATTCGCAAGGCATTTGAGGATAACATTGTCCGTAGGGAGAGTATGTAGCCGCTTCATAAAATATCCTTCCGCTAACAATTTTTGGCGATCGAGTATCGATACAAACAGTATATATTAGCTTACTAATGTAGTAAATAATAAAGATTACTCCACGCACCGTAGACCCCAACCCCCACTCCACTGATGTATAATACCCTTGTCGGCGCATTCCCGCGAAAAAATCCCCGCGCCGGACAACGGAGCAAACACGCATGAAACCCCAAAACAAAAAAGACCTCATCGAGGCATATAAACAGCGCAAGCAGATCGGCGGCATCTACGCCGTCACCAACCGGGAGACGGGTAAAGCCCTCGTGCTGGCCACCGCGGAGATCGGCGGAATTCAGCAGCGATACGAGTTCGCCGAGATGACCGGCGGCTGCTTTCATCCAAAGTTGCAACAGGACGCGAAGACCTACGGCAACAACGCATTCTCGTTTGCGGTGCTGGAGACCATCGAGCGAAAGAACACCCAGACCGACCGCGAGTTTGCGGAGGATCTGGAGGTGCTGCTCGCTATGTGGCTGGAGAAATACGACCCGGCGACGCTGTACTAAAACATCTGCAAGGCACGCGCTCTCCGCGTGTCTTTGTTTTTTTGATCTGACTCAACTTTCGCGCAAAACGCGCGGGCGAGCTTTCATTTTTTGTGCGATCGTGCTAGGATGTTGCGCAGCGGACGGAGTGTTTCGCAAAAGGAGCAACCCATGGACGAACCCATCAAAATCGAACGAAACGTGCTGGATATTATCGAAGCCGTCGTGAGCCTATGTTGCCTCGTCGGCGTGACGCTGTATCTCATCCTCGCGTGGAACACGATTCCCGCACAAATCCCCGCGCACTACAACGCGGCGGGCGAAGTCAACCGCTGGGGCAACAAGAGCGAGCTGATCGTGCTGCCGATCATCAGCGTGATGCTGTATGGCATGATCACGCTCATCGAGCGATTTCCGCAGATTTGGAACACGGGCATCCGCGTGACCGAGGAAAACCGCACGCAGGTCTACCGCCTGCTCAAAAACCTGATCGCGTGCGTCAAGATCATCATGCTGAGCGTTTTTTCGTTCCTGACGGTGCTCTCTGCGCTCGCGCGGAATCTGTCGATTTGGTTTCTGTTGGCGTTTGTCGCGCTGCTCTTTGGCACGATTGCGTACTTCATCGTAAAACTCACGCGCTTACGGAGCAAATATCCGCTCGAATGATGGAGCCGGAGTGAAAATAGGGCGTGTCCAGAACGGATGCGCCTTTTGATTTGCTCCTGCGGACGGAATTAGACGGCTGAAAAGCGTTGACGCGCGGGCTTACAAAATAATACAATAATAGTTACGAAAATTGCCAAACGGCGCGGCAGGCGCGGCAAACGAAATGAATACTCGCGGATCAAACCGCTGCACAAGGAGAAACCGGATGAACCACCCCTCGGACATTGAAATCGCACAAGCCTCTAGTATGCAACCAATTTCGGAAATCGCACGCGCGCTCAAGATCGACGAGCGCTATGTCGAACAATACGGGCGCTATAAAGCGAAGATTGACTACAACCTTCTGCGCGAGTTAAGCGACAAACCCGACGGCAAGCTGATCCTCGTGACCGCCATCTCGCCGACGCCTGCGGGCGAAGGCAAGACCACGACAACAGTCGGCCTCGCGGACGGGCTTCGCAAGATTGGCAAGCGCGCGGTGGTGGCCCTGCGGGAGCCGTCGCTTGGCCCCGTGTTTGGCATAAAAGGCGGCGCCGCGGGCGGCGGATATGCGCAGGTGGTGCCTATGGAGGACATCAACCTGCATTTTACGGGAGATTTTCACGCCATTGGAGCCGCAAACAACCTGCTGGCGGCGATGCTGGATAACCATATCTATCAAGGTAACGCGCTGGGGATCGACCCGCGCAGAATCACCTGGAAGCGCTGCGTCGATATGAACGATCGCCAACTGCGCTCGGTGGTGGACGGCCTCGGTGGCAGGGTCAACGGCGTTCCGCGCGAGGATGGCTACGACATCACGGTCGCGAGTGAGGTCATGGCGGTGCTTTGCCTCGCTTCCGACATCAACGACCTCAAGGCGCGGCTGGGTCGCATTATCGTGGGCTACACCTACGACGAAAAGCCGGTCACGGCGGGCAACCTGAAGGCCGCGGGCGCGATGGCGGCGCTGCTCAAAGACGCGCTCAAGCCCAACCTCGTGCAGACGCTGGAATATACGCCCGCGTTTGTCCACGGAGGCCCCTTTGCAAACATCGCCCATGGCTGCAACTCGCTGACCGCGACGCACTTGGCGCTCAAGCTCGGCGACTACGCGGTGACCGAGGCGGGCTTTGGCGCGGATCTCGGCGCGGAGAAGTTCATCGACATCAAGTGCCGCATGTCGGGCCTCAAGCCCAGCGCGGTGGTCGTGGTCGCGACCGTGCGCGCGCTCAAGCACCACGGCGGTTCACCTAAGGATCAACTCACGACGGAGAACCTCGACACGCTGGAAAAAGGCTTGCCGAATCTGTTGCAGCACGTAGAGAATATTCAGAATGTGTTCGGTCTGCCCTGCGTGGTAGCGATCAACGCGTTCCCGACGGATACACCCGCCGAGCTTGCGCTGGTCGAGGAACGCTGCCGCGCGCTCAACGTGCCCGTCGCCCTCTCGGAAGTCTGGGCAAAGGGCGGCGAAGGTGGAAAAGCGCTCGCGGAGGCGGTCTGCCGCCTTGCCGAGAGCGAGAGCCACTTTGCGCAGAGTTACGCGCTGGATTTGACCATCGAGCAGAAGATCGAGGCCATCGTGAAGCGCGTCTATCGCGGAGAGGGCGTGACCTTCAGCCCCGAGGCGAAGAAGCAGGCGCAGAAGCTGACCGAGCTGGGCTTTGGCAATCTGCCTGTGTGCATGGCAAAGACGCAATATTCGTTTTCCGATAACGCGGCTCTGCTCGGCGCGCCAAGGGGCTTTACGCTCAACGTGCGTCAGCTCAAGGTCAGCGCGGGCGCGGGATTCATCGTCGCCCTCACGGGAGACATCATGACCATGCCGGGATTGCCGAAGGTACCCGCCGCCGAGCGGATCGACGTAGACGAAACGGGCAAGATCAGCGGATTGTTTTAAGAAAAAAGCGAGCGGAGGGAAACACACATGGCGCAACTGCTCAAGGGCGCGGAGGTTGTCTCCGCGTTAAACGAGAGAATCAAGGCGGACGTTGCCGCGCTCGTCTCGCGCGGGGCATTGCCTACGCTCGCGATTTTGCGCGTGGGTGAAAAGCCGGACGACCTCGCCTACGAGCGGGGAGCTGTCAAGCGCGCGGAGACGGTCGGCGTCGCGGTTCGCCAGATAGTGCTGCCGGAGACGGTTTCGCAGGAGGAGCTGCTCGCCGAGATCGAGAAGATCAACGCGGACGATACCATTCACGGCTGCCTGATGCTGCGCCCGCTGCCGAAGCACCTGGATGACTTGCGCGCGCGGGAGGCGCTGCTGTCGGAGAAGGATATCGACGGCATCACCGAAGGCTCGCTTGCGGGTGTGTTTACGGGCGCAAAGCGCGGCTTTCCGCCCTGTACGGCACAGGCTTGCATGGAGATTTTGCGCTATTATGGCATCGATCTTGCGGGCAAGCGCGCGGTTGTGATCGGGCGCTCGCTCGTGATCGGCAAGCCCGTGGCGATGATGCTGCTTGGCCAGAACGCGACGGTGACCATTTGCCACACAAAGACCAAGGATATGCCAACCCTGACGAAACAGGCGGAGATATTGATCGTCGCCGCGGGAAAACCCGGCGTGGTCGGTGCGGAGTTTGTCTCCGCGGGTCAAATCGTGTTGGACGTTGGTATCAACTTTAGTTCAGAGGGCAAGATGGTGGGTGACGCGGACTTTTCCGCCG
>JAQVML010000114.1 GCA_028703645.1 Eubacteriales bacterium | reverse complement strand
CCTTTTGTACGCAGAAAAGTGTTATTGCTCCAATACGTCAAATGCCGCGCGGTAAAGGAACCTGCACGCGAATACGTTTCGCCACCAACCGAAGTTGAAGAGCGAATAGCGGTAGTATTTCTCCGTCTCCATGATCAAAGCAAGATACGCCTGACCAATCGCAAAGCGAATTTCCTGCTCCCGCGTGAACGAGATGGGGCAGACGGCAACCGCGCGATAGGCCGCGAGCAACTCCTCTTTTTCCCGAAGCGGGCGGTGAAACGCGAAACAGACAAAATCTAGCATGTAATCTCCCCAGAAGCTCCGCTCCGGATCGATCCAGGAGAGCTGGGTCGCGTCGTTCTCTCGCGTTACGATGATGTTTGCAGGCCAGATGTCAAAGTTGACCATGCTGGCCGATAGGTAGAGCAAGAGATCGCGATACCGCTCAATCGATCGCAACAGGCGCTCGCCCCTTCTGGAGCGGCGCTTTTTTCGTGCACAGTCCGACAGCGCTTGATCGACAAACGCGTGAATCGCATCGTACCACGTGTCATACTGCCCGCACTGGGGATATCCGAAGGTGCTGTTTGAAATTGCGTGCAACTGCGCCGCCATCGCAATGAGTTGCGCGTCCGCGGCTTTTCGCTCGTCCGGCGTAAGCGTCGCCTGATTCAGCGGCTCACCGGGCAGATATTCCATGATGAAGAAGGGAACCGGCAGCAGCGTGCGGGAAAAATCGGAACAGACGACGTTTGGCACGCGAATCGTCGTTTTATTTCGCATGATGTCGTACCAGAACACTTCGCTCTGCATCATGTTGCGCTCATAGGTCATCACGGGCGCGCTGTCCAGCGGCGCAATCTTTAACACATATCGTGCTTGTTGCGTGGTCACGAGATAGACCGCGTTGAATTCGCCGTCTCCAAGCGGCTTTGCTTGCGTGGCGTCGGAAATGCCAACATCGGCAAACAAACGCAGGATGCTTGTTTCATCCATTTCAAACTTTGTGCGACTGATCATGCTGCGGTTCTCCGTATTTCGTTCGATGAGATTTTGAAAAGAAAAGTAAAATTAACTTTTGTCAGCGTTGGTTGATACGATCTATAATAACCTTTAGATTCGTTGATTTCAATGCGCAGAATTGTCAAATAAAAACTTCGCCGATGCCGGTCGGCGGCAAGGAGAGAACATGCAACACTTGAGCGACCCCACGGTAGAATCCCGCGTAAACGCCATACTGGCCCAAATGACGCTGGCGGAAAAGGCCGCGCAGATGGTACAGGTACCGTTTGCATATGTGACGGAGGAGGAAGCGTTCCTTTGGGCCAGACGCGGCGCCGGATCGTTTCTGCATGTGATGGGTGAGGACGCGCGCAGAATTCAGCGAGAGGCGATGAGCACCCGCCTCGGCATTCCCGCGCTCTTTGGGATTGACGCCATCCACGGCCATGGACTGAATCGGCGCGCTGCGATCTTTCCTTCCCAGCTTGCGGCGGCTTGCGCCTGGAATCCCGCGCTGGTGGAGGAGATGGGCCGCGTGACCGCGCGGGAAGTCGCGGCGGATGGCCTGCACTGGACGTTTTCTCCCGTGCTCTGTTTGGGCCGGGACACGCGCTGGGGCAGAATCGACGAAACGTTTGGCGAAGACCCGTATCTCGCGGGCGAGCTTGGCGCCGCGATCATACGCGGCTATCAGGGAGACGATCTTTCGGATGGCGAACATATCCTCGCCTGTGCCAAGCATTACATCGGCTATGGCGACGCGGTCGGCGGGCGCGACTCCTGCGACACGGAGATGACGTTTCGCAAACTGCGGGAAACGTTTCTGCCGCCGTTTGCGCGCGCGGTGGAGGCGGGGGTTGCGACCATCATGACCGCCTATGGCTCCATCGACGGCACGCCGTTTACCGCAAGCAGGAAAGCGATGCGCGAGATTTTACGCGACGAGCTGGGGTTTGAAGGCTTTGTCGTAACGGACTGGGACAACGTCAACAGCCTGGTTGAAAAACAGCATGTTGCCGCCGATCTGGACGAGGCGTCCTTGCTGGCTGCCCGCGCGGGCAACGATATGATGATGACGACCACCGCGTTCTATGACAGCGCGATCCGGCTCGTTGAGAGCGGAAAACTGGACGAGGCGGTGCTCGACGAAGCGGTGCGCAACATCTTGCGCGTTAAAGTGCGCATGGGACTGTTTGAGCAAGCGATGGATCGCGGAACGCCGGAGTGCATGGGATGCGAATCTCACCGAACCAGCGCGCTGCTTGCCGCGCGGGAGAGCGTTACGCTGCTGAAAAACGACGGCGTGCTACCGCTGGATGGCAACACACGGAACATCACGGTCATCGGCGCGAATGCGGACGATATCCGCGCGCAGTATGGGGACTGGACGTATTTTACCCATCCGCATATGTCCACGGAAGCCATACCCGAGCGTCCGTATGTGACGCTGCTGGAAGGAATTCGCGCTTGCGCGGCGCAGAGCGGCGCTTCGGTCGTCTATGCGCGCGGCTGCGGGCCGCTCTTCAGCGAAACGGACGATTTGGACGCGGCGATTGAGGCGGCAAAGGGTGCGGACGTGATCGTCTTTGCGGTAGGCGACGTGATCGAGCAGGCGGGCGAATTTCGCGACCGCGCGGATCTTTCGCTTTCGGGCAGGCAGGAGGAGCTGTTTTTGCGCCTTTGTGCGCTCCAAAAACCCATCGTTACCGTGCTTGTGGCAACCAAGCCGCTCTGCCTGACGCGCGTGACGGAAAGCTCCGGTGCGCTGATCGCCGCATTCAACGGCGGCCAGTATGGCGGGCAGGCGGTCGCGGAGGTTCTCTTTGGCGAGATCAATCCTGGCGGCAAACTGCCGATCTCGTTTCCGCGCCACAGCGGGCAGATTCCCGTCTATTACAACAGTCTGCCGGGTTGGCACGGAGAACGCTATGTCGACCTGCCGGAAACCCCGCTGTTTGCTTTTGGCGAGGGATTGTCCTATACAACGTTTGCCTATTCCAACCTGCGCGTGGATCAAAGCAAGTTACAGGTTCGCGTAACGCTCTCCAACCTTGGCGATCACAAGGGCAGCGAAACGGTACAGGTGTATGTGAGAGACCTCGTCAGCAGCGTACTAACGCCCGTGAAGCGGTTGATTGCGTTTCAAAAGGTTTTGCTTGATGCGGGCGAATCGCGAGACGTTGTCTTTTCGCTCAAAAGAGACGATTTTTCGCTGGTATTGCCAAACGAACAGCGTCTGGTGGAACCCGGCGCTTTTGCGCTCTTTGTTGGCGGAAGTTCGAAGGATTCGGATTTGCTGCGGCTTGATATCGTGTTAGCGTGATCACTCAATCACTCGAAAATCATATATTATGTCACTATTTCGTGATGAAAATTAACGCATCAGGCACTTGCGCATGTGATATTTTTTACCGATATAGTTGACGGAAGAACACCTCGCGATTAGAATGATAGTACATATTTCGCTTTTTCCCCAAGAAACGTCGTCTTTAAAAGCAAAGATTTAGCACCGAAGGAAAGTTGGCTTATGACATGAAATTTGCCGATCGAATCGCCGGTTTCCTCGACTCTTTTCAGCTGAAACATACGCAGAGCGATAAGAGAAGCGCAATGAATCTACTCGTATTTCAACTTATCTATCTCGTGCTGATCGCGGCAACCATCATGCTGAGCATCTTTGTGGATCACGGGGGACGATTGTGGTTTTATCTGTTGCTATTGGGCGGATTGATGGCCGTCATTGGCGTTGCGCTCTTTTTTAACTTGCGCGGGCGATTTCGTGTCTCAACATGGTTGACCGCGTTTTGCATGATTGCGGGGCCCTGGTTATCGATTTTGCTGGACCCCAACGTTGCCGCAGGCGATTTTCTTCCGCTGATCTATGTGGGCATGTCGATTCAGCTCTGCTCCATTCTATTGAGAGAGAGCATGACGATTATTCTCGCAATCATTCAGCTTGCCGCGGTGGTAGCGATGATTTTAGTCTGTCCCGCGCTGCGCCAAAACAACTGGCCGAGTCTGGTTGCCTTTATCGTGTTTACCGCCGTCATCGGCGTGCTATACGGTTTTTCCAACAGACGGCAGTTGGAAGAGATCGACAAACAGCGTAATCAGCTTGTATTGGACGAGGCGAAGCTGCGCGCGCTCTCGGTGCGCGATCCGTTGACGGGGCTTTATAACCGCCGGTATATGGAGGAGACGTTTGATCGGGAGATTCAGCGCGCCATTCGAAAGCAGCGACAGTTGTCCGTCGTCATGGCGGATATCGACGGGTTTAAGGAGATCAACGACTCATTTGGACATGTTCTCGGCGACCAGATGCTCATCAAGGTTTCGGCGCTTTTGATGAAGAACATCCGCGCGTCGGATGTCGCCTGCCGCTATGGCGGAGATGAGTTTTGCCTGATCCTGCCGGATTGCACGCTGGAGGAAGGAATACGGCGCGCGGAAGCGCTCCGCTGCGTGATTGAGCAATTGGGTGCAGACACGGAGACGAAAGCGGATCATGTGACGCTCTCGCTTGGGGTTGCCGCAATGCCGGAGAGCGGCCTTTCGCGCGAGACACTGCTGGCAGCCGCGGACAGCGCGCTGTATTCCTCCAAGCATGCGGGCAGAAACCGTGTTAACGGGGTGAAATGTCCACAAAAAGAATCGATTTAGCCACTTAAATCTAAAAAACCCTAAGCTGTACGTTCAATTCGCAAACGGCCGATCCCGGGATCAATCAAAAAAACAGAAACGATTTCACACGATACCCAATCAAGAAGGAGATGCAAGGTGAAAGCACGACAACCTTCATCCAGCGCGGAACAAGAGCAGAGTGTCTCTCAAGAGGAGCTCCTACTACTTTTGGAAAACATGATCAGCGAATTTTCCTATTACCGCATGGTCTATGATGCCGATGAACATCCAATCGACTATGTGTTTCTCGCGGTCAATCGCGCGTTTGAGTTGGGAACGGGAAAATTGCGGCAGGAGCTTATTGGCAAGCGGGCGCGGAGTATTTATCCCGAGACGGAGCAGTTCTGGGTTGATTTTCTCGGGCGGGTTGCAAAAAGCGGTGTGCCGGAGTGCACCACCAATTATTCGGCTGCGTTTAAAAGGTGGTTTCGTGTGCTTGCTTATTCGCCGAAGATAGATTATGTCGCCATTACGGTGCAAGACGAAACCCAAATGATGAACAAGCACCACTCGCTGGAGCAAGCAGCGCAGGCACTGGAGGAGCAGCAACAGGAGAACTACCGCCTGGCGCACGAGGAGCCGATTACAGGGCTTCCCAACCGCGCGTGCCTATATGAAGCACTCCGAAATAAGATGCAGAGCGATACGGTCGAACCATTTCTGCTCATCATTATTGCGCCGGACAACCTCTCCGGAATTCTCGCCTCCTACGGAAGCGTGTTGAGCGATGCGATTATGCGCAGCCTTGCCCAGCGGTTTGCCGCACATTTTCCCGGAAACAACAACTGTTTTAGCATGACGGGAACCGATTTGGTGCTGCTTTTAACAATGCCGATTGAGAAAGACAAGATGCGTGCGGAATATATAAAGGCGCAGAAGGTTGTTCAGCATCCGGTCAATGTCGATGGAATCGACTACTACATATCGGTCAGTTGCGGGGTCGCCTGTTATCCA
>JAQVML010000113.1 GCA_028703645.1 Eubacteriales bacterium | reverse complement strand
ATCATGCCTTCCTTCATCGTTCCGACGAGCTCCACGGCCGGTCCGTCTTCCGTTTCACTTTGTAGAATATTCAGGTATTCCGCGGGGCGATTTGCGATGCCTCCGTGTTCCTTCTGCGTGTCCCATTCTGTGCCACTGCGCTGCCCCGTATTGGAGAGCCCGCAGGTGTAGAGAAAACCGCCGGAGAATGCCTCGCTCCAGCCTTCGCCGGAGACTTCGTAATAGGCCGGATGCGATAAACCGTTGCAGGTGATGTAATTCAGGCAGCGTCCACGATAGCGCAACAACGGAATATCCATGCATCTGTCCTGCGCAATGGTCAATTCGAGATTGCCACCGTTGTGGATGTCAACTACCCGCACCCCATCCGCCCGACCGCCGACTAAACGCGATCGCCGGACGGAGAAAAGCTGCTCCATATTGGCGATATACTGCTTCTCCTGCGGATACTTCATATTCCCCTGCCTGACGGAAACAGTGGTTCCAGTCGCGGATAGAGCGCGCTATAAGTTTGATAAATCCTGTCATACAGCGGCACGAGACGCTCGTCTGGGTTCTGATAATCTGTCAAAGCGTTTGCGCTCGCGCTTGCCGCGTTCACATCGGGATAATAACCGAGCGCAACTGCCGCGAGAATTGCCGCACCCAGCGAGGCGCACTCGCTTTCTACCAGTTCCGCGATAGGCCGCTGTGCGACATTCGCTTTGATCTGCCGCCATACTTCGCTTTTTGCGCCGCCACCAAGCGAGCGGATTTCTTTGACTCGTATTCCGTTGACCGCTTCGATCAGCTCGAGATTCTCCCGCAGCAGAAATGCAATCCCTTCGAAAATTGCCCGCATAAAGTGTTTCTTTTCAGTGTCGACGCCTATGCCGAAAAACACACCCCTCACATTCGGATTGCTATGCGGCTGTAAGCTGCCATTCAGATACGGGTATGCAAGGAGCCCGTTTGATCCCGGTTCTGTTCCGGACACAATGTCATCAAACAACGAATAAACGGAACGTTGTTCCTGCTCTGCTTGATGCGATTCTTCGGCGCAAAACACATCCTTGAACCACTTGAGGAACAAGCCTGCAGTCATACTGATCGTGATCATCAAATACCGTCCCGGCGCGAAATGTCGATAAACCGTAATGCGCGAAGGGTGGTTCAGGTTAGGCTGATCCAGTGTTGCAACCAGACAAAGTGCGGTTCCCGTGGTTTCCGTGAGAATGCCCGGCGTAAGATTCCCCGCACCAATCGCGCCCGCGGTCTGGTCCATTGCACTGGTGATCATGCGCACATTTGCGCTCAGCCCCAATTCGGCACGAAGTTCGGGCAATATTTCAGCATCGACCACTGCGCCGCATTCCAGAAGCTCCGGTAACTTGTCTGCATCGATCTCCGCGGCATCCAATATTTGCTGCCAGTATCCGTCGGACGACAACTGAAACCATCCGGTGCTTGTTGCAAGCGCTTTCTCACTGACACACATGCCCGTGAATCGATATATGATATAGTCTTCCAAAAGCAGGAACTTCCAGGTGCTCTGATAGATTTCCTGTTCATGTTTGCGCAGCCACAATAGTTTCGCAATCGGCGTATAGCCGTTGATCTCCGGCAAACCGGTCTGTTGATAAAAACTTGCCGGAGAAAAAAAATTATTGAGTTCGGCCGCCTCGTGCCCCGCGCGTTCGTCCAGCCAAACGATAGCGCGTCGTAACGCATGACCGTCCTTCGAGATCGGGATGAACGTTTCGCCCTGTGTTGTGCAGGAGATACTGACCACATCTTTTGCGTTGATCCCCGCACGCAGGATCGCTTCTTTCGCGCCGCGGACGATTGCGGTCATATACGTTTCCGGCTCCAGTTCAACAAACCCCGGTCGTTCCGTGATGAGTTGGTATTCTCCGTTTGAATGGCCGCACAAGCGCAACTCCCGATTAAACACACACGTCTTGACCGAAGTTGTCCCAATATCAAACGTAAGAAAATATTTCATTGCAATACCCCCAAGAAGGAACTCGCGCTTGTCTTATGTTATGCGCGAATAAACTCCACGCTCCAAAGATCACAAAGCATCTTCCATCGCGAGGCGACATCGCCGAGGCTGATGACCTCGTGATGCGTTCCTCCTGCGCGCAGCCAGTTTTCCACGCAGTTGGTCACGCCGCTGTCCGGACGCCAGAAGATGTATGGCATTTCGCAGCCGGTCAGGTCGTTTTTCGGCAGAATATCGCCTGTCGCTGTGACAAGCCGGAAATGCGTCCCGTTCAAGGGTGCAAGTGAGACCAGTGTGGAACGGCCGACTTCCGGCGTAAACATAATCGTCGGCGGGTTCTCAAGGCCGCCCTCGCCAAGAAATCTGTCGATCAGCCTAGGTTTTACATCCTTGCGGTGCGTCGCCCAGTTCCCTTCGCCCGCATGGCAGAAGCAGATGGCGTCTTTTTCAAAGTCCATCATATACATTTCTGTAAAGTTGCCGCCGCCGTCGCCCAGCAAATGCGCCGCAGCTACCATTGAGGCGCAAACGAAATCTCCCTCGGCGGCATAGCCAAATCCATCCGCCATCAGTTGAGACGCGGCGTAAAGCGGCAGTTGATGGAAGCGCTTGTCATCACCGAAGATATCAAAATGCGCCGTAAACGCGCCAAACCCCTTGTCGATCAGCCAACGTTTGAACCCAAGATACATCTTAACCGCTTCGGCGTGGCTGTCATAGGTCAGCTTGGGATCGATGACAAACGTCGCGTGATCTTTTTCGATCTGCAGATCGATCTCGCGATTGTTGACTTCCTGCATGCGCGAATACACCGACCCGACAGTATCATTGCAGATCTCCACGCCGACATTCTTAAAGAACGTCATGTCGTCGATTAGAATATCGCCCATACCACACATCCTGCTCAGAACGCCGACTTTCATCCTGCGCAGCGCGCGGTATGTCATCGCTGCCCGGGCAAAGTCCTCCACGAAACGAACCAGACGCGGATCGTGCCGTGCGCCCGCAAAAAACTGGCAGGCAAAACCGCTGCGGACGATCATGTTTGCGTTGTCCTGCGCACCGTGAACCCCTTGATTCACCGTCAGATCAAGCTCGAGGAACTCATCCTTTACAGCGGAATCCGGCTGAACAACCGCAAGAGCGATAGGAAGGCGGTTCTCCTGCAAAGCGTGCTGCAGATAAACAGCGTGGCTATAGGTAAGAAGCACGATCAGAATACCGTCGTACTGTTTTTCATTGAAATCCCGAACGATCTTCTCAATGCTGCCGCGGTTCAACCCGGCACCCGGAAAATCCACGTCCGCAACGCCGGAGAACAGCGCGGCAAGCTCCCGCGCATAGGATTCCTGCCGGGCAGTAATTCCGGGAAACGTTGGTTCATAACCGTCTGTCATTAACCCTAAAAGACCGATCTTTGGTTTGTTCATACTGTTTTCTCCATATATACTTTATCATTACGGGTGTCGGAAATGATTGTCGCGAATGGGATTTGACGAATCTTCCGAACTCATCTCCAACGGCATAATGCGCAGATTCATTATGAAGGATGTTTTCCAACCGCGTGATGTGAATCGTTCGAAAGCCTGATGATCATTGTACGTAATAGATTTACTAAGGTGAATTTCTGCCCTGCAAACCAAGATTAACCCTATTTTATGATATAGACCATTCGCTGTTCTACGCCGTGTGATTTCAGGTTGGGAAAAATTTCAGGCTCTCATTTAACAAAACTCAACAAACTAGTTGCATACATGTTTGCAGATATGTTATTATAAGTTGAAGCGTGTTCAAGAACCGTTTATGGCATCATCGTGCCATGGGTAGCAGATTTTGTCAAGACTATTCTTGTTTTTTTTCAAAAAACCTCTTTTCTTTCTGTTTAGTATGTGGCAAAATATGTTCATTGGTCTGTACTGCTACATACATACTTGTATGCTACTTATCTGTTATAACTCGAAAGGATGATCTGTATGTTAGAGAAGACCAGTGTTATCCCGCTGTATGAGCAGTTGGCCGAGGTGTTGAAGAGCCGAATGATTATGGGAGAGATCAAACCAGGCGATAAGCTGGAGAGCGAGTCCGAGATGGTTGAAAAGTACGGCGTCGGACGACTGACTGTGCGAAGCGCTTTGGCGCAGCTTGTGGAGATGGGTTATCTTGAAAAAGTACAGGGCAAAGGAACCTTCTGTAAGGCCGCCGGTGAAACGAATTATCTAAATATTGAAGTTGTTCTCGATATGGGAAATATCTACTTCATTCCGACCTATTATGTCAAAGGTATTTCCGAGGTGCTTACAGCAAATAACTGCAACTTCATCATCAGCGATACGAATTCCAACGCGGAGAGCTTATGTACTACGCTCGAGCAGATACTGACGAAGAACTGCTCCGGCGTGATCTTCCAGCTAACGCAGGTGGACCTTTCGCCGGATATCCGCACTCGGTTGCTTTCCAGTATTACCGCGTTCAACAACCGGGGCATACCGTGCATCATGATCGACAGCCAGATCGAAAAGGCGGGCATTTCCTACGTAATGCTCGACGAGTTTGCAGGCGGAGCGCGCGTTGCGGAGCATTTTGCAGCTAACGGGCACAGAAGATGCGCCGTGGCGTATCGCCCGAATTGCTGCGACGCACTGCAGCGATACAACGGATTTTGCAAAGCAGCCGGCGATTTTCGTATGTCGGCTCCGATGGAGTTGGGTTGTGACGAAACGCTGGAGAGCGATTTGCTCAACGCCGTTCAGCAGGGCGTGACCGGTATTTTCGGGTACAACGACGATATCGCTGTCAAGTGCATCCGTATTTTGAAACAGCACGGAATCGCTGTGCCCGAGAAAGTTTCCGTGATCGGATTTGACGATTCCTATCTGGCTTCGACGAGCGATCCGCAGCTCACAACGGTTTCTCACCCGAAAGAGACGATGGGCAACCATACCGCCAGAGCTCTTCTCAAGCTGATTAAAAAACAGATTCGCGCGCCATATACTGAGATGTTCCATCCGGAATTGATCCGGCGCAGTTCCTGTTCGTATGTATCCGAATAGCTCTTCGGCATAGATTTAGTGTGCCTCTTCGCATCATTCGGTCTTTGCATTTTAAGTATCTGTCGCGCCATGCGCAAGACGACGCATTACCGATGAGTATCACAATTCAACATACTAATAAAGCATAGGAGGCACCCATGGAATTCAAAGTGTTTCAAAAAGAAATCGAGCTGCAGTCCCGCGGATGGATCCCGACGTTTCATGACATTTCCAAGGAAGTCGTGGAGATCGTCGCGGCATCCGGCGTGAAGAACGGCACCTGCTCTATTGTTTCACATCACACGACCTGCTCGGTCATGGTGCAGGAATGTTCGCACGACCTTGACTCGTTCGATCTGGAGTATCTGCAGCACGATCTGCTCGACATCATGCGGAAGATGATCCCCGACTTTGCCGAGGAGCATCAGTATCGCCATCCGGGTCCCGTGCACGCACAATTCGGGCGTACATTCGGCGAACCCGGCAACTTTACGAACATGAACACGGACGGTCACCTGCGCAGCGTCTTCTTTGGTCGCAGCGAAACGGTCACCGTCAAGGACGGCGTGCTTGACGCGGGCGAGTTTGCGCATATCTACTTCATCGACTGGGACCACGTCCG
>JAQVML010000112.1 GCA_028703645.1 Eubacteriales bacterium | reverse complement strand
ACAGCTTCCTCGAATAGACGGGCTATACCGCCGCGAGGATTTGGGTGACGACTGCCTTGTCAGCGCGGAAGAGAACGATTTGAACACGGCCGTGTTCATAACGCATCTTCATCTCGACCATATGGCCTACATGGGCGCAATTGCGCCGGTAATTCCGGTTTACTTGCATCACAACGCGCAAATCATCGAACGCGCCCTGGAAGCTACGGGGGAAGGCGTACCGACACTTACACGGGATTATTTGGATATTGAACCATTTCAGCCGATTATAATCGGTGAAATCGAAGTTCTTCCGATCCTCTGCCGCAATACAAGCTATTATGATTTTGCATTTCTCATTACAACCCCGGACGGAAAGTTTCACTGGACGGGCGATCTTTTCCTGCATGGGCTTCAGGCGGAGAACAGCATTGCGCAAATGAAACTGCTGAAAGAAAAAGGCGTTGACGTGTTACTTTGCGACGCAACCGCCTTTATGGACTCGGTTATGGAAATGATCTATGGCTTTACAGACGTCAGCCTTGTAAAAGCGGATCTAGACGTGCCTGTAAACATGCTCTCTGAGCGGCAGCACTGGGACGACACCCTTAGAATCATTAAAGAATGCCGGGGACTATGCGTTTTCAATTACTATTCAAGAGAAATGGATGATGCGGATTTTCTGATTCAATGTGCAACGGACAATGGCCGTCGTTGCGTTTTTGAGCCAGAAGCGGCTTACATCGTTTATCAGTTTTTTCATATTAAACCTTATGTGTATTTGCCAAACGATGCGGGTGCTCCTGCAGTCGACCCGCCCGAATGGCTGAACGAGCTGATGAATCACTGCACGCCCGTTACGGCAAAACAAATTCAAGTAAATCCGGCGGGTTATTTGCTGCAAAGCAGCTACAAGCGAATTCTGGAACTGTTCAGCCTGCCAAGCAAAGACGGCGTTTACATCCACATGGGGGGAGCTCCCATCGGGGAGTTCGACCCCTCGTATCAAAAAATGTGCAGAGTTGTTGAAACGGCCGGTTTTGCTTTTTCCGCTTTGCAGGAGAACTATTTGGGGCATTCCTACCCGGGCCAAGTGAAATATTTCGTAGATTATGTGAATCCGAAGGTACTGATACCTTGCCACTCCAATCACCCGGAAAGGCTGCTACCCCTCCATGGGGAGCAGCTTCTGCCGGAGCTTAACAAGGTTTATATTCTTGATCATCACCGATTTTATCCTCAAGACGACGGAGTAGAAAAATGAGCAAATTGTTGGTTTTCTGCATTGACGCGCTTTGCGCAAGCGATATTGAGAAAATGCGCACTATGCCGCATTTCGGACCCATGATCGAAAACGGCGCTCTGGTACGGAATATTATGCCGGTGTGCCCGGCGTTGACCTATTGCTGCCATACGTCCATACTGACGGGGTGTTATGTCGATCAACACGGCGTCTGCCACAACGAAAGACTCCGCCGGGGAGGCTACCTGCATGAACCGTGGTTCAGTAAGAAGCGGGAAGTCCTCATGCCTACGTTGCTCGATAAGGCGCGTGAACACGGGTTGACGACCTGTTCGCTTTCCTGGCCTGTATCGGGCGGGGCGGATTACGATATGAATATGCCGATGATCGTTCCGTACGACTATACCGGCTGGCAGCCGGAGCGTTGGCTGGACGGTTCCGCGACGAGCAACCTGATGGACCGTTACTTCTTTAAACACGGACGCTATATCATGGGCCCGGACAGAAGCCTGGACTTATTCACGATGGCGCTCGCGCTCGATATTCTGGAGGATTTTGACCAGCCGGATGTGATGCTGGTCAAAATGTGTGATTTGGATTCCTGCCGGCACACCTATGGCGTACATCACGAGAAGGTGGATGACCAACTCAGGAAACACGACGCCGAATTCAGCGCGATTGTTGAAACGCTCAGAAGGAAAGGCACGCTGGACGAAACAAATCTGGTCATTCTGGGAGATCATGGTATGACGGACGTTCGGGACGTGCTTCTGCTGAATGTTTTGCTGCGGCAGGAAGGCTTCCTCCGGATGGACGCAGCGGGAAAGCTGACAGGCTTTGACGCGATTGCCCACTCCACCGGATTGGGTGCGTACGTTGAACTGTTTAACCCCGAAGATTCGGCCATGAAAGAGAAAGTGCGAGCTTTTCTTGAAACGCTCAAGGATGACCCCGAAATTCAGCTTTCGTATGTAATGGACGCCGGGCAAGCAAAACGAGAGTACCGTTTAGCGGGGCCGTTCGATTTCTTTCTAACCAGCAGACTGCCCATCTCCTTCGGCGAGCAGCTGACCCCCGACACGCGATGGGGGAGTCAAATCCCGGGTGATCACAAGATTGGCGCGGCGACGCACGGCGGAGATCCAAACAGAGAAGAGCTCACAACTTTTCTCGCCTGTGGGCCGGATGTCAAGAAGGGCGCGCAGGTGGACAGGCGCTCCATGGTAGATGAAGCGCCTACAATGGCCAGAATGCTGGGGTTTGATATGCTGGGTGTGGATGGCGCTGTAATAGAAGAAATTTTAAGGAGCAGTTATGCAAATAAAGCTTGAGCATCTTGAGAAAAAATTCGGCGATGCGACTGCCGTTCAAGATTTGTCGCTGACGATTGAAAACGGGAAACTGCTTACGCTGCTCGGCCCTTCGGGGTGTGGAAAATCGACGGTGCTGAACATGATATCGGGCATATTGGCCGCAACGTCCGGACGGATTTGGTTCGACGATAAGGACGTGACCGGCGTGCCACCGGAGAAGCGAAACGTAGGGCTCGTGTTCCAAAACTATGCCCTGTACCCGCATATGACGGCGCTGGAGAACATCTGTTTTCCGCTTGAAATCAAACGGGTGCCGAAGAAACAGCGAATCGAGCGGGCGAGAGAGCTCGCGGAGTTGATTCGGATTTCCGATTTGCTGGATCGTAAACCGCTGCAGATGTCCGGTGGCCAGCAGCAGCGGGTTGCGATTGCGCGCGCACTGGCAAAAGAGCCGCAGGTTTTCCTGATGGACGAACCGTTGTCCAATCTGGACGCGAAACTACGCGTGGAGATGCGCGAGGAGATCCTGCGGATTCAGCGTGCCTCCAAAGTGACGACGGTATTTGTTACCCACGATCAGGAAGAAGCGCTCTCCATTTCCGACAGCGTGGTCGTGCTCAAAAACGGCGTGTTTCAGCAGCAGGCAACGGCGAGAACCCTCTACGACGAGCCGGAGAACTATTTTGTCGCCGATTTTCTGGGTACGCCTCCAATCAATAAGCTCTTTGGTGTTATGAAGAATGGATGTTTTTGCTTTAAAGATTCAGATCTGTGCTGTGAACTGCCACTTCGTCATCCGGTGGAAGACGGCAAGGAAACGGTTCTGGCCGTTCGCCCAGAGAGCATTCTTCTTTCTGTTGCGCAGCAGAAACTGCCTTGCGTCGTTGACGAGCGCTATTCGGTAGGCAAAGACGAACTGGCAATTCTGAACATTGCGGGGCAGACGATGCGCGGTTTTGTCAATCCGGAGTACCCGATTTCCACCGGGGATAAACTGGAGTGCGGCTTTAAGCAACGCGGCATTTTCCTTTTTGACAAGAAAACCGGGGAAAGACTGTCATGAAGCGCAAAAATGAATTAGTGAAAGAGGGTTCGCTTGTTGAGAGGGCGACAAAGACGCGCGCTTTTTTCGAACCGGTAGCGTTTCTTGCTCCGTTTATGGTTGGATTGATCCTATTTACGGTCTACCCGTTTATCAACGTATTCATCCTCTCGTTTAAACAGAACTACAAACTTTCGGGCGCGTTCTCGTCCTTCGGGCTGAAGAACTACGCGGATGTGTTAAGCGATCCCAACTTTCTTAACGGTTTAAAGAACACAGGCCTGTACGTGCTGTTTGTCGTTCCCATCGCAACGGTGCTGTCGCTGTTCATTGCCAACGCGCTGAATCATGATATCAAGCTGAAGGCGGTGTTCCAAACCAGTTACTTTTTACCGATGGTTACCTCTATTACCGCGGTCGGTCTTGTCTGGAAATGGCTGTTTAACTATGATTATGGCCTGATCAACTACCTTCTTTCTCTGTTCGGTATTTCGGCGATCAACTGGCTGAACAATCCCGCTTACAATCTGTCGGCGCTCATTATCTACAGTGTCTGGAGCATGCTTCCGTTCACGATTATTCTGCTGCTGGCTGGTTTCCAGAATGTTGATCCGCAGTATTATACAGCGGCGCGCGTGGACGGCGCGAAATCCGGGAAGATTTTCTTTCGTATTACGCTGCCTCTTTTAGCCCCGACGATCGGATTGACGACGATTATCAATATGATTTCCGCTTCAAAAGTGTTTACGGAACTGTTCCCGCTTTTCAACGGGAAACCCGGTTCAGCATATTCTCTTTATACCGTCGTGTATTACTTATACGATATGTTCTATGCACAGTGGAAGCTTGGAAAAGCAGCCGCAAGCGCGATTATTCTGTTCTTCATCGTGCTGATTCTAACCTTACTACAGCTGCGGATTCAAAGAAAGTGGAAGAATTATTAGATTATGAAAGCTAAAACGACAATTCGATACCTATTGCTGTCGATCGGCGCTCTGACGATGCTCTTCCCGTTTTTTTGGATGATCGTATCCTCCTTGAAAACGGCTGCGGAAGTCAATACGACGCCGCCGACATTTCTGGCGGCGAACCCGACATTCGACAACTACATTTATGCGTTTTCAAAGGCACCATTTGCCCGGTATTTCCTAAATTCCGTAATAGTAACGGTAGCTTGCGTTTCACTGACGCTGTTTACAACAATTCTTGCGGCGTTTGCGTTTTCGCGTCTGAAGTTCCGCGGCAGAGACTTGCTGTTTTCTTTGCTGCTCTCCTTGATGATGATCCCTTATGAAATGCTGATCATCACGAATTACCAGACGATCCTGCACCTAAAACTCATAGACAATCTTTTAGCGTTGATTCTTCCGTTTACAACCAGTGTTTTTTACACCTATATTTTAAGGAATTTCTTTCTGTCTATTCCAGACAGCCTGTATTATTCAGCACGAGTTGATGGCGCGTCCAACTGGAAGTATCTCTGGCGAATCATGGTGCCAATCGCACGGCCGGCCTTGGTGACCATAGCGTTACTGAATGCTATTGTATGCTGGAACTCTTTTTTGTGGACCGTGCTGGTGACCAACAGTCCGGAAACAAGGACGCTGCCGTTTGGACTCTATACATTCATGACGTCCAGCGGTGTTCGATATGAGCGCTTGATGGCGGCGGCGACAGTTGTAGTCGTTCCAATGGTGATCTTGTTCCTGCTTTTCCGCAAGTATATCGTTACCGGCGTAGCACGGGGCGGAACCAAAGGGTGAACGTTCAAAATTCTATCCTATGCTCTGCATGAGCAAAATATGCTGCGCGCCCGTTGCGAAACAACGCTATGAGAGGTGAATGGTTTGCCGAATTTAATTCCTATCGATATTCTGGGCCATGCCGATTTTTCGGCTCGCTTTAAGCGGTCGAAAGATTGTCCGGGTTTGGCTGCTTTCGGAACGCAGATTGATCGGATTCGCGAAGCGAATCCCACAGGAACGCTTCTGCTTGACGCGGGAGACGAGTTCTGCTCCAAGCTTTGGAGTGGCCCAGAGATTGTGGAAACACTTTCTTTTTTGAAGACCGACGCCATGACGCTTGGGAACCATGAATTCGACA
>JAQVML010000111.1 GCA_028703645.1 Eubacteriales bacterium | reverse complement strand
TTTTCGACGGGATAACCACGTTTTGCCTCTCGCCCTCTGGGCTCCCGGGCGGCAAAACGCACAGAGAAATCGCCCATTCTGGGCGTTCCGTTGCGTCGGTTCAACCGACGCAGCCGGAATTTACGGGCTAAGGGTTACGACCCTTAACAATCCCAAAGACTTTTTTGACAGACTAAGGCAGCCCGCAAGGACTGCCTTTTACCAGCATCAAACGCTTGTTTCTTAGAACAGGTGAATCGTCAGGAACAGCGTGCTCATCAGAGAAGCGACGAGCGACACAACCGTGATCTGCGTGTTGATGGAAGGACCTGCGGTGTCTTTGAACGGATCGCCGACGGTGTCGCCAACGACCGCCGCCTTGTGCGCGTCGCTGCCCTTGCCGCCTTCGTGGCCGCTCTCAACATACTTTTTGCCGTTGTCCCAGAGGCCGCCGGAGTTGCTCATAAACAGCGCGAACAGCAACCCGGAGACGATGTTTCCGCAGAGGAAACCGCCGATTGCCTGAACGCCGCCGATGAAGCCGACGACGAATGTCGCGACAATCGCCATGAGGCCCGCGGGGATCAATTCCTTGATCGCGCCGTCGGTGGCAATCTCGATGCACTTGTCGTATTCCGGCTCAACGCCTTCTTTGCCTTCCTTCAGGCCGATGATTTCTTTAAACTGGCGATGAATTTCCGCGACCATGCGCTGCGCGTTGCGGTCGACGCCGAGCATCAGCATCGCCGAGAACACAGCGGGAACCGCCGCGCCGACGAGCAGACCGAAGAATACCATCGGGTTCATGATGTCGAAGTTTTGAATGCCGGCGACGCCGAGTTCTGCCGCCGCGGTGTTGACTTCGCTCATAAACGCACCGAGCAACGCGATGACGGTGAGCCCCGCCGCCGCAATCGCAAAGCCCTTGGTGACGGCTTTGACAGTGTTGCCCGCGGAGTCGAGCTCATCGGTGATGGCGAGCACTTCTTCGCCGAGATCGCCCATTTCAGCAAGGCCGCGCGCGTTGTCCACGATCGGGCCATACGCATCGTTGCTGACGATCATGCCGACGATGGAGAGCATGCCAACGGCTGCCATGGAGATGCCAAAGAGCGCATATTCCACGCCGCCGAGCGGTTCGCAGAGCTTGTATGCGGTGACTGCCGCGATGCCGATGCCGACCATGGCGGGCAGAACGCTGAGTAGACCGTAGGAGATACCGGAGAGAATCGTGAACGCGGGGCCGGACTTGCTGGCATGCGCCACGAAGTGGACGGGCTTCTTGGAATCATCCGTGAAGTAATCCGTGGTGAGGCCGATGATTACGCCAACCGCGAGGCCGACGATGCAAGCGCCCCAGATTCTCCAGGAGTAGTTGAGCGCGTAGGTAGCGCCCGCCGTGAGCACGGCATAGATCGCCGTGGTGACATAGGTGCTGGAGTTTAGCGCCTTGGTCGGGTTGCCGTGTTTGCCGATGCGCGCCGTCATCACGCCGATGATGGACGCAAGCAGACCCAGCGCCGCAAACACGAACACCATTTCCGGGTTTCTTCCGCCGAGCGCACTGCCCATGACGAGCGCCGCCGCCATGGAAGCCACGTTGGAGTCGAAGAGATCCGCGCCCATACCGGCGACGTCGCCAACGTTGTCGCCAACGTTGTCCGCGATGACGGCGGGGTTGCGGGGGTCATCTTCCGGAATGCCGAGCTCGACTTTACCCACGAGGTCGGCGCTGATGTCCGCGGTCTTGGTGAAGATACCGCCGCCCGCTTTTGCAAACAGGGCCAGCGAGCTTGCACCAAAGCTGAAGCCAAGGATCGTGGTCGCGTCATGCGTGATCAGGTAGACGAGCGTGACGCCCAAAAGGCTCGCGCCGACAACCGCCATGCCCATGACGGCGCCGCCACGAAATCCCGCCATGAACGAGGGCGCGATGCCCTTCTTGGCGGCTTCCGCACTGCGACCGTTGGCGATGGTTGCCACTTCGAGGCCGATCTTACCCGCAACCGCGGAAAAGAGGGTGCCGAAGATATAGGCAACAACCATCTGAATGTTGACAATGACGCCGCCCTGCCAGATCGGCTTGGGCAGAAACACAAAGATGAGCACGGCGGCAACGCCGGCAAATCTCGCAAGAACGCCATATTCCTTGCGCAGGAAGGTGCGCGCGCCGGCCCGAATCAGACCGGTTGCCTTGATGATCTTCTGGTTTTCGCAAGGTTGACGTTTGACCCAGAGATAGAGCCAAACGGCGAACGCAAACGCCAGAAGGGCGACGAGTATCGATCCGTACAGAATCAAATTTTCCATAGTGCTATCTCCCCTTTTACTGATCCGCATTGCAGCGGTTTTATAAGTGTCGGCGGTGTTTGCTTCGGTGAACCGCCCAAACGCTTTCGTAAATCATGACGTTCGAATACAATCGTCGTCAGCAGAGAAGTCGTGCTTGATCTGATTAGTGCTGCTTGCTCTTCTTGCTTGGAGCGGTCAGAAGGTTGAGCAGCGTAATGGTGATGATAATCGCAGCCGTGACGACGAAGATGCCCAGCATGCCGAGGCCGAGAATACTCATCGTATCGGAGAGAGGTGCAACAGCTTCGAGATTCATGATAGTATCTCCTTTCCTTTATTTCACGATCAGGCTTAGTAACACGCCGCCCGCGATGACGGAGGCAATCTGCCCCGCGACATTCGCACCGGCCGCATGCATGAGCAGGTGGTTGGTCTTGTCTTCCGCAAGCCCCATCTTATGCACCACGCGGGATGCCATCGGGAACGCGGAGATACCCGCGGCGCCGATCATGGGGTTGACTTTCTTCTTGGTGAAGAGGTTGATGATCTTGCCAAAGATCACGCCGCCCGCCGTGTCAAAGACAAAGGCAAACAGACCAAGCGCGAGAATCATGAGGGTTCGAAGTGTAAGGAAGGATTCCGCCTGCATGTTTGCCGCAACGGTAAGGCCCAGCAGAAGGGTGATCAGGTTTGCCAGCACTTTTTGCGCGGTCTCGGAAAGAGAGCCGAGCACGCCGCACTCGCGGATGAGGTTGCCAAACATCAGGAAGCCGACGAGGGCCACGGAACGCGGCGCAAATACGCCGGCGATCACGGTAACGATGATCGGAAAGAGGATCTTCGTCGTCTGATTGACGCTGCTTCCCGTGTATTCCATGCGGATTCTGCGTTCTTTTTTCGTGGTGAGCAGTTTAATAATCGGCGGCTGGACGATTGGCACCAGCGCCATATAGGAGTAGGCCGCAATGATGATCGGCCCCAAGAAGTTGGAATGCAGATAGTTGGCAACGAAGATGGAGGTAGGACCATCCGCAGCGCCGATGATCGCGATGGACGCGGCATCCTTGAGCGGGAAGCCGAGCAGCGATGCGCCGACGAGCGTCGCGAAGATGCCAAACTGCGCCGCAGCGCCGAAGAGCATCAGCTTCGGATTGGTCAGAAGCGGTTCAAAATCGATCATCGCGCCGATGCCGATGAACAGCAGCAGCGGGAAGAGCTCGTTTGCGATACCGCCGTCGAAGAGGACGTTGAGCACGCCGATCTCTTTTGCGCCGTCGATGATCTGCGTGACTGCGCCGGACATCGGAATATTGACGAGGATCGCGCCAAACCCCATCGGAAGGAGCAGCGATGGCTCCATATCTTTCTTGATTGCGAGGTAAATCAGGATGCCGCCGATCGCCCACATGACGACTTGCTGCCATGTCAGGTTTGAAAAATTCTGAAAAATTGCTTCCATACCTTCAGCCTTTCGTGAAATGATTGTGAATTAGATATGTACCAAATTTGGTCTTTTATATCATAACATATGCGATTGGAACAGTAAATGACTATTTTTTTACGAAAAATTTGCAATCCGCTTCGCGGAAAACTGCGCCGTCACTGACCTTTTCGGTAAATCGAGTCCAATTTACATCATTCAACAAAAAAGCCGAATTTCGCCGACTGCAAGATTGCAAAAGCAACACACGTTGCGCTTTAACCCCCTGTAGAATCCGGCTCAAAAAAAGAAGACCGACCCCGATTTTTTTCGGGGTCGGTCTTCTACAGCCAAGCGCGGCACATGCAAACACATGAATCCAGCGCAGGATCTGGTCGCGGTCACATCAAAACCGCTTCCGGACACCAAAACAGTATCAAATGTGTTCTCGCGCGTCAAGGTAAAATCCGCGATTCATCCGCCGATTTCGGCGCGGATTGCGAGGAATACTCCGCGCTTCGCGCATAATAAAAGATGTATTGCTGCAGCGCGCCCGCCGTGTCGGGGTAGCGTCCGGTCGGAAACGCGCCGCCGTATTCCCCCGCCTCGATGCGATTGATCCATACGTCTCGTGGGAAACGCGCGAGTCTGTGGTAACCGAACAGCATCACACAGTTTGCAACCTTTTCGCCGACGCCGGGCACCGCGAGCAGCGCGGAATACAGCGCCTCGTCGGAACACGCGGCGATTGCGGCGAGATCCAGCCCGCCCGAAGCTACCATTCGCGCGGCGGCAAGCACATATTTTGCGCGATAGCCCAGCGAGCAGGCGAGAAAGTGTGCTTCGTCCAGCGCCGCGAGCTTCTGCGCCGAAGGGAACGCATAAAAGCGCTCTCCACCGCTCTCGATCGGTTCACCGTATCGCGAGCAGAGCGCCTCGATGCAGTATTGAATCGCGGGAATGTTTTTTCGTTGGGAGATGATGAAGCTGATCAGCATCTCCCAGGGTTCCTGCCGAAGCATGCGAATGCCCGCGCCATAGTCGCAGGCGCGCCGCAGAAACGCATCTTCGGGGTCTGCCTGTGCGCGGATGGAGGCGTAATCGCTTGCTAGGTCGAAATAATCGCGCCAGATCGCGTCAAACTCCGCCTCTGTGCAGTCGAGCGCGCTACCTTCCGGCGTGTCGTTGAGGCGAAGCACGCGACCGTGTGCAACGAGCGCATAGCCGCCGGACGGCATCGGTTTGAGGCGAAAGCACTGTCCGCTTTCGGCAATCTTTTGAATATTGAAATCGGGGTTTTGGATGATGATCATGGTTTCATTATATCCCAATCGCATAAAAAGAATACCCGCGACTTGCAAACGCGAGAGCGTCGGTATAAAATATGAAAAGATTTTACAGGAGCGTACGGTATGCCAGCGCAAAACTGATTCCAACTTGATACGCGCGTTACCCGCCCGGGCGAGAGTTCCGGCGTTTTTTGGTAACCGCGATTTGGAATCAGTCGGTATACCCATATCGCAAGGCAGACTCTGCCCGCGGAAGGATATCTTCTGCGGGCTTTTTTCACGCGTGTTTTTCGCGTGTTCTGTTTGCCTGCGGTCTGTTTCCAATCGTGGTTGCCGCGATTATGGAAAGGAAACCGCATGCAATCCTATACCTGCGAGCTTGTGCTCGCTTCACTGCCTCGCTTTCTCAAAACATGCCCGCGCTGCAAGAGCGCAGCCTACGATAACAGCGGCCGCTTCCGCGTCAACGCAAACGGAAAGCGCCTCGATATTTGGTTGATTTGCCGCTGCACGCATTGCAAAACCATATGGAACATGTCCATCTACGAGCGCGTTGACCGCGCGACACTCGCAGCCGCAGATTTGAGTAAATATTTCGCCAACGACGTATCGCTGAACTTGCGGCATGTATTTGATCCCGCATTTCTACAAAAGAACCACGCGACGCTCGATCTGGAGCACTTGAGCCTGACGCCACAAGGCGAGTTCCCTGCGGAAGGAGCCGCTGCGGAGGTATATATTACAAGCGAATATCCCTTGCCAATTCCCGTAAGCCGCGCGATTGAGCTCGT
>JAQVML010000110.1 GCA_028703645.1 Eubacteriales bacterium | reverse complement strand
GGTTGCGCGGCGGGCGCTGCATGAGGTTTTGTTCACATGCTTCGGTGCCAAGCGCGAGCGCGGGCAGGGAATCCGTGATCAGATTGATCCACAACAGATGCACGGGCTTTAGGATGACAAAGCCGAGCAGCGTCGCAAAGAAAATGCTCAGCACCTCACTCATGTTGGAGGAGAGCAGGAACTGAATCGATTTACGGATGTTGTCGTAGATGCGGCGGCCTTCCTGCACGGCACCGACGATGGTCGCGAAGTTGTCATCCGCAAGCACCATATCGGCGACGTTCTTCGTGACATCCGTGCCGGTAATGCCCATACCGATGCCGATATCCGCGCTCTTGATGCTGGGCGCGTCGTTGACGCCGTCGCCCGTCATCGCGGTAATGTAGCCCTTCTTGCGCCAGGCGTTGACGATTCGCACCTTGTGCTCCGGTTGAACGCGCGCGTAAACGTGATACTGCTCAACGTTTTGTTCAAACGTCGCGTCGTCCATCTCGTCTAACTGTGCGCCGGTGATCGCCTCGGAAGGATCGGAGATGATGCCGAGCGTCATTGCGATGGCGGCGGCGGTGTCGCGGTGATCGCCAGTGATCATGATTGGCCGGATGCCGGCGGTGCGGCATTGCGAAATTGCGTCGATGACTTCGGGACGAACGGGCTCGATCATGCCGACGAGGCCGAGAAAGATCAGGTTCTGTTCCAGCGCGGCAGGGGTATGGTCGGCAGGCTTCTGTTCATAGGCTCGCATTGCACCGGAGAGCACGCGGAGGGCTTTGCCCGCCATCGCCTTGTTGGCGGCGAGAATCTCCGCGCGGACTTCGTCCGTCAGTGGAAGAGACTTGCCATCTTTCCAATAGGAAGTGCATTTTTTCAGCAACTCGTCCGGTGCGCCCTTGGTATACTGCACAAAGCCATCCTGCGTTTGATGCACGGTGGACATCATCTTTCGCATGCTGTCAAACGGCGCTTCATCGACGCGCGGCTCGGATGTTTTCAGCTCGTTCTTGGGTAACCCTTTGGCAAACGCAAAATTGACCAACGCGCACTCGGTCGGTTCACCGATGGCGTTGTTGCTGTCGTCCAACTCCGCGTCGCTGCAGAGCGCCATCGCTTTAGCAAGCAACTTGACGTCGTCCGCATAATCCTCGACGACCGTCATCTTGTTTTGCGTGAGCGTACCCGTCTTGTCGGAACAGATGATCTGCGCGCAGCCGAGTGTCTCCACGGCGGTCAGCCTGCGGATAATCGCGTTTCTCTTGCTCATGTTGGTCACACCGATGGAGAGTACGATGGTGACCACGGCGGCGAGACCTTCCGGAATGGCGGCGACGGCGAGGGAGACTGCGATGAGGAACGAATCTAAGATGTACCGTTCGCCGGTTCCGTGGAAACGAAGGATATTGACCCCGAAGATTACCACACAGATGCCAAGCACGAGCCAGGTTAAGATCTTGGAGAGTTGCGAAAGCTTGATCTGTAGCGGGGTCTGGTTGTCTTCGGCCTTGGAGATCGCGTCCGCAATCTTGCCCATCTCGGTCTGCATGCCGATGGCGGTGATGACCGCCTTGCCGCGCCCATACACGACCGTACTGCCCATGTAGATCATGTTCTTGCGATCTCCGAGTGCGATATCTTTGCTTTCGCCCAGATGGAGCGCTTCGATCACCTTGCTCACGGGAACACTCTCGCCGGTGAGAGCTGCTTCTTCAATCTGTAGGCTTGCGCTCTCGAGAATTCGTCCGTCCGCGGGCACCGCATCGCCTGCTTCCAGCAAAACCACGTCGCCAACGACGAGCTCTTCTGTTTTCACGCGCAAAATCTGCCCTTCTCGCAGAACGCGGCAGGTAGCGGCGGACATCTTTTGCAGGGCTTCAATCGCTTTTTCCGCTTTGCTCTCCTGCACGACGCCGAGAACGGCGTTGATGATGACGACGGTGAGGATGATGATGACATCCGCAAAGCTCTCGCCCTCAATCGCCGCCGTGATGCCGGAGACCAGCGCGGCCGCGAGCAGAATGAGAATCATCGGGTCTTTCATCTGCTCTAGAAACCGGGCGATAAGAGGCGTCTTTTTCCCTTCCGCCAGTTTGTTTGGCCCGTTGTCGCGGAGGCGCTTTTGCGCTTCGGCGTTTGTCAATCCGTCTTCACCTGAGGAGACGGATGTAAGCACCGATGAAATGTCGAGTAGATATTGCTGCATTTGGCTGTGTCCTTTCGTGTCTCTAAGGAGTTTTTTACAGGTGCATCGTGTCGCCGGGAAAAAGAAAAAACCCATGTACGGCAAACACGCTGTCGTACATGAGTCTCGCTATTTCATCCAAGCCAGACGCGTCTTGCGTCGTGCTACCATGTTGACTTGGAACGCGTCGCTATGTCGCGCCAACTACTCCCTCACGCAAGAGTATTATAACAAAACAGCGCCGGTTTGCAAAGATTGAATCCAATTCGTTTTCAAACGCAAGGTGAAAAAACGGTGCGCAAGATTCCGCGCTATGATATACTATCGGAAAGAATTCTATAGATGGTGGATCAAAGTTCATTTGAACACATCATCGGATAGCAGTACGGGGGGAAACTATGGAGAGTCAGTCCAAGCGGGTTTTCAACGTGGGCACGCGCTCGTTCATCGTGGCGTTGATCATCCTCTTTTTGCTCATGATCCTGACCTATGCGCTGACGTTGATATTGCCCGCGGGCGAATATCAACGCGTGATGACAGACGGAAAGGAATCCATCGTAGCGGGAACGTATCAAAGCGTTTCGGGCGGGATTTCGTTCTGGAAGTGGCTACTCTCTCCGTTCCTTGCGCTGGGGGCCTCCGGCTCCGGCACGGTGATCGCGATCATCGCGTTTCTGCTCGTCATTGGCGGTGCGTTTCACGCGATGGATGAATGCGGCGTGCTATCATATATGTTTAACCGCGTCTACCGCTTGTTTGAAACGCAACGATATCGTTTGCTTTTGATCGTCTCTCTGTTTTTCATGAGCCTTGGCGCGTTTGTCGGCTCGTTTGAAGAATGCGTGCCGTTGGTGCCGATTGCGGTTGCGCTCGCCTACTCGCTCGGCTGGGATGCGCTCGTGGGACTCGGCATGAGTTTACTCGCGGTCGGCTTCGGCTTTAGCACCGGCGTACTCAACCCGTTTACCGTCGGCGTTGCGCAAAAACTCGTCGGATTGCCGATGTTCTCCGGCGTTTGGATGCGGCTCGTGACATTTGTGCTGATCTATGGATTGCTCATCGCGTTTTTAATTCCGTATGCGAAAAAGATTGAGAAGAATCCGGCAAAGAGTATCATCTACGATCCGGCGATGACGGAACGTTGGGCTTCGCTTCGAACCGATTATACGGAGGATAAGCGCAAAGATCGCGCGCTGATCTGGTTTGCGATCGTGCTTGGCATCGGAATCGCGCTCATCCTCGTCTCCAGCGTAGTACCGCTGTTGCAGGATATCCTCATGCCGCTCATTGCGCTGATCTTCCTCGTCGCGGGAACGATATCCTCGCTTGTTTCAGGTATGCGGCTAAGCGGCTACTTGAAATCGTTTGGTAAAGGCATGCTGGATATTCTGCCCGCCGTATTGCTTATTTTGATGGCGAACTCGATTCGTTACACGATGGTGGAGTCAAATATTCTCGACACGATTCTCTACAAGACCGTGCAACTCACGCAAAACGCACCAAAAGGCATCGTGGTTTTGATGATCTATGCGCTGGCACTCGTGCTGGAGCTGTTTATCTCCAGCGGCTCGGCAAAAGCATTCTTGCTCATGCCGCTGATTGCTCCGATTGCGGATCTATCGGGCATCTCCCGCCAGATTGCCGTGCTTGCTTACGCCTTTGGCGACGGTTTTTCCAATGTGTTTTATCCGACCAATCCGGTGCTGTTGATCTCGCTTGGCATCGTGGGCATCGGTTATGGCAAGTGGTTCCGCTGGAGCGCAAAAATACAAGGGTCTGTGCTTGCGCTAACCTGCGCGCTGCTGCTGTTCGCAAACGCGATCGGTTATTGATCGCGCAACTTTCACACATATTGTTTAACGATTTGGTTTGGGATAACTGGGAGTAAAGGGGAATTTTCGTACACAATGATCCAACTCATGGCGGAGGAACTGGAACCATCCGAGCTGTTGCCGATCGGCACGCTGCTGCACCGCAGATATATCATCGACGGCGTGCTGGGACGCGGCACCTATGGCATAACCTATTTTGGGCATGACGATAAAACAGGCACGCGCCTTGCGATTAAGGAATATTTTCCCTACGCGCTGGCGCATCGCATTGAAAAGAGCTTCACGCTCACGCCGAAGAATCAGGCGTGCGGCGCGCTGTTCTTTTTAGGCAGCGAGATGTTTTATCGCCAGCATCTGGCGCTGACGGACGCAAAGGGCAGCGAAAACCTCGTTACCGTATACACGACTTTCTTTGAAAACGGAACGTCGTATGCAATTATGGAACTGCTACACGGTGTAACGCTGGAACGGTTCTTGCAGCTACGACGGCGGAGGCTCTACCCGGACGAAGCGATGTTTATCGCGGCATCGCTTGCGGACGCGCTTCTGGTCGTACACAGTCTCAATTCACTGCATTACGACATCAACGCGCGTTCGATTTTTCTCTGCACGGATGGATCGGTGAAGCTGATTGACTTCGGTGCGGCAAAAGCGGGCCTTCGCGCGCGGCAGGAGGTGGACGACACCGAGCCTTGGATCGATCTCGCCGCCATCGGAAAGACGTTGTATGGGTCGATGACCGGACTCGCCGTGTTTGGCGACGGAATTCAACCGCACGCGAATATTCCGCCGCAGTTTTTTGAGTTTCTTTGGCAAACGAGCGACGCCGCGGGATATCGCAGAGTGTCAAATGTGTTTGACTATCGCCACGCGCTGGCTTGCGTGGAGATTGGCGCGATTTGCCCGGATGTGACGGAGGAGGACGTGACGAGCACGATTCCGGTGATTCACAAAGATCCACGGCAGAATCGATCGCAGGTCTCCGGCACAAAGGGACAGCCGCAAGATTCCGGCAAGAGAAAGAGCATTCTCGACCGCGCGCTGGATGCGATGGAGAGCGCGGTGACCAATGAAAAACAAACGACCGCGGAAGAAACGCAAAAAGAGCAGCACATCAAGAAGAAGATCTGGATGGTCTATGGTGGCGTTGTAGCGATCGTGCTGATCTTGGCGCTCATCTTACGTGGATTGATTCATTAAAAGAATCACACCTAAAAAAATCCCGCCTTTTACGGCGGGATCGTTTTTTAAAGATGATGCGACGATACGATTATGCGATCTGCTCTTTTGTTCTGCCGAGTTTTCCGAAAAACTTGAATGTCATGGGCCAGAGCGCGCCGCCGACGAGTACCATCAGGAAATAGCGAACGGCGTTGCCCGCGTTGTGCCCGCCAAAGAGCGCGAGAAGCGGCGCTTTGGTGAGCGACTGGACGGCGACGACGAGGCCAAGTCCGATGACGATCTTGAGTAGCTGCGCCCACCAGACGGCTTTGACCGAGAAGTTGATATACTTCCGTTCCAGCCAAAGCACGGCGGCGAAGCCAAACGCACCGCCGACCATCTTATAGCCGGACTCGTTGCAGCTTAGCGAAAACTCCGCAATTGCGTTTGCGGGCATCGGCACCAGCTCGATATAGAGAATTAGCGCGACGCCGACCGCGAGCAGAACGCCGAGGAGCGGGGCAAACCACTTTGCGTTGTCCCACGCGCGGTTTAGAAGCGGATAAGCCGCAAAAACGAGAATCAGCGCGACGCCGAGGGAGACCA
>JAQVML010000109.1 GCA_028703645.1 Eubacteriales bacterium | reverse complement strand
CTCGCGCTGGATAACGGCGGCACGGATAACATCACCGTCATTCTCGTTCGTCTAGAGGAAGGTGACGTGGTATGATTGCGCAAGGCACAATCGTTGGACATCGTTATCGCATCATCGACCTCGTCGGCACAGGCGGCATGGCGCATGTTTACCGCGCCGTCAACCTCAGCTCCCGCAAGGTCGTTGCCATCAAGGTTCTCAAAGACGAATATCGCAACGACGCGGAGTTTTTGCGCAGGTTTGAGCGCGAGGCACGCGCGGTGCTGCATCTTTCACACGAAAATATCGTCCGCGCATTCGACGTTGGCGAAACGGACGGTCTGCCTTACATCGTACTTGAGTTTGTAGACGGCAGAACGCTGAAAGACATTCTCGATGAAAACGGGCCGATGCCCGCGCGTATCGCGGTGGCGCTCGTCGTGCAGGTGCTCGATGCTTTGGGCGCCGCGCACGCCGCGGGAATCATTCATCGCGACGTCAAGCCGCAAAACGTAATCGTAATGCAGAGCGGCAAGGTCAAGCTCATGGATTTCGGCATCGCGCGCGAGGTGGACGCAAACACCGTCACCTTCGCGGGCTCCACCGTCCTCGGCTCAGTACACTACCTCTCGCCGGAGCAGGCAAAGGGCTTGCCCGTCACCGAGGGAAGCGACCTGTATTCCGCGGGTATCATGCTCTATGAAATGCTGACCGGCAGAGTACCGTTTGACGGAGACAGCTCCGTCGCCATCGCACTCAAGCACATCAGCGACATCCCCGTTCCGCCGATTGAGTTGACCAACAAGGTGTCCCCTGCGCTCAACGACGTGATTTTGCGCGCGCTGAATAAGGACGTGACCCGCCGCTACAGTTCGGCGAGCGATATGAGCGCGCATCTGCGCCGCGCGTTAAAGGAGCCGGCGGGAGATTTCGCGCGGTTTATTCCTGCCGCAAAGCCGCAACCGCAGAAAAAGCCGCCGTCAAGCAAAAAAACGCACGGAGCGATCAAAATTGGCCTTACCGTAGGCGCATTGATCCTCGCGCTGGTCGGCGTATTTTTCGTGCTTCGCGATGTATACCAAAATGAATCCAGCGATTTTGAATTGGTACCGACGCTGGTAGACCGCTCTGTGGAGGAATCGAAGCAGCGCGCGGAAAACTTTGGCTTTACTTTTGAGATTCAGGATTATGAGAACAGCAACACGGTCGCAAGCGGAGATGTGATTCTCCAAACGCCGGAAGGCGGAGTGAAAGCGCGGCGTGGTTCCACAATATTTGGCATCGTAAGCCTCGGGCCTGCCGCCCCGAAGGTGCCGAACCTCATCGGCCTTTCGCCGGACGAAGCGCGCCATACACTGGAGGAAACAGGGCTTGCACTCGGCAACGTGAGTTACCGTATCTCAGAAGTAGCCATCGGCTATGTCTGCGAGCAATCCCTGCCGCCCGAAACAGAGACGAAAAACGGGCAGTCGATCGATATCGTCATCAGCGCGTCTTCCGAGACAACGTTTGACATGCCGTATGCTATGGATTTGCCCGTGAACCTGATTTTAGATCAGCTTCGCATCGCTTCGTTTAACAACATATTTGTGCGATATGCCGAGAGCAACATTGTGGAAGACGGCGTCGTCTATCTGCAAGACCCGCTCCCCGGAACGCAGGTTTTGCCGGAAGTGCCCGTAACCCTTACCGTTTGCGGCAAACCCAACTATCCGTTTACCTCCGATATCGCGTTTAACCTCGATGTAGACAACAGCGGAACGAAGGTTTTCGCCGCCGTACTGGAGGCGTATAACGGCCTTACCTACTATCGAATTCTGTTCGAAACAACGCTGGAAAAAGGCGAAAAAGTACCGATCTCCTTCACCGCAACATCCGACGTGGAAGGAATGCGCGAGGTCGTTTTATTCAGCGACGGCGCGGTCGTCAAGCGTCAGGATTTCACATTTGCGGCGAAGGAATCCTAACCCGATATGCAAGGACGAATTATCAAAGGAATCGGCGGGTTTTATACTGTCCTGCTCGAAGGCGGAGACACCATAACCTGCAAGGCACGCGGCAGGTTTCGTAACGAAGGCGTCACGCCCATGGTCGGCGATCTGGTCGAAATCTCGCTTCACGAAACCGGATTTGCGGCGATGGACGACATTCTTCCGCGAAAAAACGCGCTGCTGCGTCCGCCGGTTTCCAATATCGATCTACTCGTGATCGTGCTCTCCGCGAGCATTCCCAAACCGGATTTTTTGCTAGCGGACAAGCTGCTGATTCAGGCGCAGACGCTTCACATCGAGCCGCTGCTCGTACTCAACAAGATGGACACCGCAAAGCCGGAGATCGCCGAGGAATTTTCGCGCGATTACGCCGCTTTTCATACGCTGCTTGCCTCCTCCGCCAACGGATACGGAATCGACGCGCTGAAAGAAGCGCTCACAAACCGCGTCTCCTGTTTTGCGGGTCAGTCCGCGGTCGGCAAGTCCTCTCTGCTCAACGCGCTTTTTCCGGAGCTTTCACTGGAAACAGGTGGTTTGGCGAAAAAGACGGATCGCGGCAAGCACACGACCAGACAAGCGGAGCTTTGGCCCTATCTCGGCGGCGCCGTGCTCGATACGCCGGGGTTCTCGCTGTTTGAAATGAGCGAACTCGATCAAGACGCGATGAACGCAAGCTATCCGGAATTTACGGGCGTCACCAGCGAATGTCGCTTTGCCGGCTGTCGGCACATTGCCGAGCCGGACTGCGCGGTCAAGGCGCTGTTGAAAAACGGCAAGCTCTCGCAGGGGCGCTATGCACGCTATTGCGAAATTCAAACCGAGATCGATGAGAAACGCAAGCATCGCTATGATTAAACATCATGCAAATCATACAAAGACATAAAAACAAAAACGGCTAAATTCGAATGACAGTATTCAACCGTTACCAAAAGGAGAACAACAACCATGGTTAAAATTGCGCCTTCCATCCTCGCTTCCGATTTTGCAAATCTGGGTCGCGACATCACCAACCTTACCGATTGGAAAGCGGACTGGATTCACTTTGACGTGATGGACGGGCATTTCGTGCCCAATTTTTCCTTTGGGCCTCCGGTCCTCTCCTCGATTCGGCCGCTGACCAAACTGCCGATCGACGCGCATCTGATGGTGGAGGAACCGTCGCGCTTCATCCCCTGGTTCTTGCAGGCGGGCGCGGACATTATCACGATTCATGTGGAAGCGGAAAAGCACCTGCACCGCGCGTTGCAGCAGATCCACGAAGCGGGGCGCAAGGCTGGCGTCGTATTAAACCCCGGCACACCCGCTTATCTGGTGCGCGAAGTGCTGCCCTATTGCGACCTCGTGCTGGTCATGTCCGTCAACCCCGGCTATGGCGGACAAAAGTTTATTCCGGAGTCCGTTACAAAGATTGCGGAGCTTCGGCAGATGATCGACGAACGAGGCCTCGCTACCGAGATTGAAGTGGATGGCGGAATCAATCCGAAGACGGCGAAGCTCTGCATCGACGCGGGCGCAACCGTGCTCGTCGCGGGCAGCGCAGTCTTTCAGGCAAACGACCCAGCGAAAATGATTCACGACCTTCGCTGCGGAAAGTAAATTAGAAATCGAATTCATAGCACAAAAGAGCCTCACGGCTCTTTTTGTTTGCAGATGATTTATGGAATTTATGCTTCTGTTTTCAGCAGCGTGGTCAATAGGTTTGCATACAGCGCTTCCGACTCTTTTTCCCAGTTTGCGCGCATCCGCTGCGCCATCTCGCGCGTCGCAACGCGCAGCGTCAGCTCCATAATCGCCGCGTTTTCTTCCAGCGCGCGCAGATGCACGAGGTATCCGCCGCTCGGCAGTTCTTCCATCTCGGAAACGATTTGCGTTTGCAGCAGCATCTCTTCCCTGTGCTCCCGTGCATACCGTTCCAGCCGCTCGCGAAGGGAGACCGGCAGGCTCTCGACAAACTGTTCCAACACATCCGATCCACGAACCGAGAGGCGATATACCTGCCCAAACGATTTCGGCAGCGCCGCGATAAACGCATCCTCCTCCAGCTCATGCATGCAAGCCTGAAAATCGAAGAAGCTCATCGTATCGTTATCCACCATCACGCGATGCAGCTGCTCGCGCGTGATGTCCACCTTGGACGCGCGCAGATAATAGAGTATGGTGAGTTTATCTTTCGTTACGCCCTGCGCAAAGATTGGCATGACGCGCCCCTCCCCTCGGTCTAATCATCCATTGTCGGATGCGTTCAGCGTTTCCGCGATCAGATATGCGGCGTCCGCTACATAGCAGCCGCATGGCCTGCGCTCATAGTATTCCTTTGTCCGCGCTTCCGGCTCGCCGCCAGGCGTGGTTTCGGTATCGATCAGCAGCTCTCTGCAAATGATGGAATGATTCTTTTCGCGAAACTGTTCCGCCAACGCGCGAACACGCGCATACAATTCGCTCTTTTCCTCTTTTGCTTTCGGGTCGCTGTAGCCTCCCCGCAAGCCTTCGACCATAAACATCGCGCTCACCGCGCCGCAAACCTCGCGCATACGGCCCATACCACCGCCAAACGTGGAGGCGAGCTTTGCCGCTTGTTCGCGGTTTAGACCAGTCTCTTCGCAAAACGCAAGCAGAACGGACTGCGCGCAGTTATAACCCTGTTCAAAGTTTTCTTTTGCCAGTTGACTTTTTTCTTTCGGATTCATCCATCTGCTTCCTTCGTTCTTGATGCTTTCAGGATCATACCATATTTTGCTATTCTCTGTCCAACACGCCAACCTCATCAAACCGTGTTTTTCATCAAAAAAACACCGCTGATATACCGGAATACGGCAAACAGCGGCGCTTGATTTTATGCAATCGTTATAAGATTTGGAACGAAAGCACCATCTGCTCCACAAACGGATAGAGCGTGTTGAAGTCATCGTTCGTCGCGGTAAACGTAATCACGTAAAGATTGTCTCCGTCGAGAATGATAAAGTCGATGGTGGTCAGATTGTACCCGTCTTTTGTCCACTGATATGCATAGCTGGCGATATCGCGGCCATTGACATTGTCAATCGATTGATCGACATACGTATAGTTCTCGTGATTCTCTGCAACTGTTTCATCAATCCAAGATTGCAAAGCGGTTTCGGTCGTGTATCCCGCGGCGCTGCCTTTTACGGCTACCACAAATACGTTGTTGATGTCGGCCTCACCGTCAATTGCGTACTCCTCGGGATAAAACCACGCAAGCATGCTGTCGGTCTGTTCCTTCATCATCCAAGTTTCGGGATACTGAAGGGAGAATCCGCCTTCCGTCTGCTTGTAAATTGCCATCTTCACATCCGTTGCGGCATTGTTCGCAACAATATTACTCACATTAAAGTCTACGAAAGCCGCGGGCTCTGTCGCGTCGTCGATATACACTTCCACGCGATATTGGCCTTCCGGCGCGATGCTCGTCAGCTCAAACGAGCCGAAGATATAGACATCCGTAGCTCCCTTCGGGTCAAACTCGACCTGATCAATCTTGTTTCCGTTGGTATCATACCAAACGTAATAAATCATTGTATCCGCCTGCGCGTTGCGAAGGATAGAAGAAACGTACCACGTTCCCGTGGAAGCAACACTGGTGATGGAATCCAGAGGCATTCCGCTTGCATCCATGCCGGTTGTCATGTGCGTATCTTCCAGATAAGCCCCGCTAACAGCGGTTTGCTTATTTTCCGCCGCGACGACGACAAATTTCACTGTCGCATCCGCCTCTTCGCGATCATCGATAAAATACTGCACCTGATAATCGCCCTCGGGTAGCGCTTGTGTCGGTTCCAGATTGGAGTAGATATAGCGGCTCGCGATATCGCCGCTATCCAGCGTGATGGA
>JAQVML010000108.1 GCA_028703645.1 Eubacteriales bacterium | reverse complement strand
AACCACAAAGAATGTTTCGGTTGACTACAATGCGCCTCTCGCGCACCAGATTGTAGAAACGGAGCGCGCGAATGTTCCGTTTTCGGAGATGGTCTACGAAAGGCCGGATCTTGCGAGCATGCGCAGAGCAATCGACGACCTGCAGAGCGAGATTGACGCGGGCACGTCCGCGCAAGACCTGATTGATGCTTACCGGGTGTTGCAGCAGCAGTATGATCACGCGGACTCGATGCTTTCGCTCATCTATCTGCAATACGCATTTGATGTGACCGATACCGCAAACCGGGACGAGTATGCCTATCTGCAATCCGCCCTGTCCGAGTTGGATTCGGACATGCAGGATGTCTCCGCCGCCATGGTGGAATCCTCGGACGAAGCATCCGGCCTCGCAAAGCGCTCCCTTGGCGAACGGTTTGTTGAAGCCATTGAACACGATGAGCAGTATCTCGACGCGTCCACACAAGAGTTGGAGAATCAGGACGCGGAGTTGACACTCGAATATGATAATCTAAGCGCTACGTTTACCTTGTCCGATCAAGGAACGGACTGGACGTATGAGGACATTCAAAACGATATGTCGCTCAGCAACGACGAGTATTATCGCCTGTATGATGCGTTTAATCTAGCCCTGAACCAACAGGCGGGAGAGATTTTTCTTCAGCAGGTCGATCTGCGCAACGAAATCGCGACACGACTGCATTATTCCGATTATTCGACCTACTGCTACGAAGGATTTGGGCGAGAGTATTCACCGGCAGATGCCAGAGCGCTGCATGCCGCGGTAAAACAATACATCGCTCCGATCTTTATCGACGCAAACGAGCGGATCGACACCTATGATCTGGACGCGGAGACCTTCTCGGACGACGCATTTTTCGGCATGCTTCCGACGGCTTCGGAATCCTTTTCGCCAAAGCTACGGGAGGCGGTCTCCTACCTGCTGGAAAACCAATTGTATGACGTTTCCGATAGCGCCGTGAAGATGGATTCCCAGTTTACGACCTATCTGTCCGACTATCGCGCGCCGTTTATCTTTTCCACTTGGACGGGTAGCGCGGACGATATCGCAACCATGCTGCATGAGCTGGGACACTTTACAAACTATTATTACAATGCCGAGGCGGGCAACTCTGCCGGTGAAAATCTGGATTTGGCCGAGGTCGACTCGCAGGCGCTCGTGCTGCTGCTGTTTGACGAGTATGAAGACTTTTACGGAGACCTGGCGGATCAGGCACGCAGCGCAATGCTGTTTGACGCGATGTTTTCGCTGCTGTCCGGCTGTATGGAAGACGAGTTTCAGCAGGACGTTTACGAAAACCCGGATATGACGCTCAAGGAGATGAACGCGCTCTATAAAGAGCTTGCGGTGGATTACGGCTTGGATGCGGTATATGGCTACCAGGGAACCGAATGGGTACTGATTTCGCATACGTTTCAATATCCGCTGTACTACATCAGCTATGCGGTGAGCATGGTGCCTGCGTTGGAGCTGCTTGAACTTTCACAGCGGGATGCCGAAGCGGCAAAGACCGCGTATTTCAATATTATGATCCGGGAGCCATATGCCGACATGAGCGAAGAGCTGCGCAAAAACGGGCTTGGTGATGTGTTTTCGGAGGACACGATTGCGCGGATTGCGGACATTTTGGAAGCATATCTATAAGAAACAAGCCGGTATCAATTGACACAGCAAGAAGCGAAGCATTTGCTTGAATGGCAAAAAGGAGAAAATTTTGATCTCCGGCGTGGCGAAAACCGCGCTTTTTTTTGAAAAAACATTCAAAAAATAGCGAGTATTCCAAATAAATATGGACTTTTGTACAATAAATTCGGGTATAATACAAGATAGAATCGCATTAAAACGCTTAATAATGTACTAAACATACAGAAAAAGCCAATTGCGATCCCGTTGACGCTTCGTTTCCGGTAAATTACCGGGAAAAAGCCCGTAATTAGGCGACTTTTATAGCATAATAGAAAGACTTCGCGTCTTTTCATCCGAAAAAAAGTGTGCTATACTAGGACGCGATGCAAAAAAGTGAGGTTAAATTTAGTGAAAATTGATTCCATCATGGAGAGCATAGAGCTTGCGCTCAAGCAGAATCATCAGGTGTCGTTTCTGGACGCAACGACCGCGCAACTGCATGATGCATTATCCGGCGTGGTGATGGCCGCAATTGCAGAAGACTGGTATGAAAGCCGCCATGCGCACGAGCGCACGCGGGAGGCATACTATTTCAGCGCAGAATATCTCGTCGGCAGAACCGTATATAACAATCTCTTTGTGCTCGGCATTTTAGACGACGTCAAGCGCGAGTTTGAATCCCGCGGGCTGGACATCGCGATCTTTGAAGATATTGAAGACGCGGCGCTTGGCAACGGCGGTCTGGGTCGCCTTGCGGCCTGTTTCCTCGACTCCGCGGCAACGGAAAATCTGCCGCTGGACGGCTACGGAATTCGCTATAAATACGGCCTGTTTAAACAGTCCTTTGTCGACGGGTTTCAGGTGGAGAGCGCGGACGACTGGCAGCGCTTCGGCGATCCATGGAGCCGCAGACGCGATACGCACGAAATGCTCGTGAGATTTGCGGATATGACCGTGCGCGCGGTGGCATACGATATGCCGGTGCTTGGCTACAACACCAGCAACATTGGAACCCTTCGTCTTTGGCAGAGCGAGGCGGTCTCCGACTTTGATTTCAAACTCTTCAACGATCAGGAGTATTCTCTCGCGGTGCTGGAAAAGAACGCGGTGGAGGATATTACGCGCGTACTGTATCCCAACGACTCGACCGAAGCCGGCAAGAAGCTGCGCCTCAAGCAGCAATATTTCCTCTCCAGCGCGAGCCTGCAGGATATTATTTTCCGCTTCAAGCGCGAGAACCGCCCGATCGACAGCTTTGCCGAGCATGTGGCGATTCAGCTCAACGACACGCACCCGACCGTGAGCATCCCCGAACTCATTCGCCTGCTCATGAAGGAAGGTATTCCGTTTGATCGCGCGTTTGAGATCGCAAGCAAGACGTTTTCCTACACCAACCACACCGTGATGGCGGAGGCGCTGGAAAAATGGGACGTCAATCTGTTTAAATCCGTGTTGCCGGAAGTGTTTGACATCATCTACCAGATCAACGCAAAACTCTGCGGCGAGCTGATGGCGCGCAAGTTCGACTGCTCCAAGATGTCCATCATTCAGGGCAAGCTGATCCATATGGCGAATTTGGCGGTGTATTGCTCGCGCTATGTCAACGGCGTTGCGGCGCTGCACACCGAGATATTGAAAACCGACGTACTCAAAGAGTGGTATGTCGCGTATCCGGGAAAGTTTCAGAACAAGACCAACGGCATCACGCAGCGTCGCTGGCTGGGGCTTTGCAATCCGGAGCTGTGCGATTTTCTTGATTCGCGTATCGGGAAAGGGTATCTTTCGAATCTGGAACAGATCGGCGCGCTCAAGGAGCACCTGTCGGATTCGGATATCGAGCAGTTCAACGAGGTCAAGCGCCTCAAAAAAGAGCAGCTCAGCAAGCTCATCTTGGAAAAAGAGGGCGTCTCTCTGCCGCCGGATTTCATCTTCGACGTGCAGGTGAAGCGCATGCATGAATACAAGCGACAGCTGCTCAACGCCTTTGGCATTCTCGACACCTATTTTGGCATCAAGGACGGGCGGATTAAGGACTTTACGCCGACGGCTTATATCTTTGGCGCAAAGGCTGCTCCCGGCTATATCCGCGCCAAAGCGATCATCAAGTATATCAATGAACTAGGCAAGATGATCAATTCCGATCCTGACATGGCGGACAAGATGCGTGTGGTGTTCGTGCAAAACTATAACTGCTCTTATGCCGAGCACATCATTCCCGCCGCGGATGTTTCGGAACAGATTTCGCCCGCGGGCACCGAGGCAAGCGGCACGGGCAACATGAAGCTGATGCTCAACGGCGCGGTCACGCTCGGCACCTTTGACGGCGCAAACGTGGAGATCGTTGAACAAGCCGGTCAGGAGAACAACTATATCTTCGGCGCGAGCGTCAAAGAACTCAACGAGCTCAAGCCGCACTATAACCCCAAGGCGATCTATGATTACGAGCCGCGCGTGCGCCGCGTGGTGGATTCGCTCATCGACGGCACCCTGAACGACGACAACAGCGGTGCGTTTGCGGACCTGCATCGCTCGCTGCTGTTCGGCAACGACTGGTCCAAGCCGGATCAATATTTTGTGTTGCAGGAGCTATTGGCGTTTTGCCAGAGAAGGACGGACATCAACTGCGAGTATCGCGATCGTATCGCGTTTGGTAGAAAGTGCCTGATGAACGTTGCCAGCAGCGCAAAATTCAGCTCCGATCGCACGATTCGCGAATATGCCAACGAAATTTGGCATATCCAGCCAGTTCCGCCGCTGGAGAGCACGAGACTGTTTTAAGAAATAACGTCAATAAAGTGGCTGTCCGAAAAGTTTTTTCTTTCTTGGACAGCCTTTTGAATTTGGGTTGTGTCTTCACGGGCGAATAGTATTCGACCGCACCACCCACGCCTTCCACGCAAAAGGAGCTGCCCATTTTCAGGACAACTCCTTTTTTGCTGATTTCAAAATTACTGAATTTGCTCATACACTTCCGCGCTGGCTTTCGCGCCGAGAAGGGCGCACTCTTCTGCGGGTAGCGCTCTGACGCAGCCGTCGATGATGGCGGCGCTCATCGCGTCCCCCGCGACGGAGACATCATGTAGAACGCGCGTTTCCGCGGGCACGACCCCGCAACCATCCGCATCCGCCCAGTAAACGCCCTCTTCCGCGAGGTCGACGAACACACGCCTGACGCCCTGTTCCAAAAACCAATCGGAGGCGCGATAGATGCCGCGGAGCGTATCGCAGGACTTGCCGGAGAGAAACCCCGCCTCAAACCGATTGGGTTTAATCGCGTAGCAACTGCCGATGTTTCCGCCGATGCGTTTTGCTTTTGCGCAGCTCACGGGGTCATAAAACAGCGGGGCAGTGACGTTCTGGCAAAGATAATTGAGCGACTCCGGGGAAAGATTGCCGTCGATGACGCACATCTTTGATTCGTTGATCAGCGCAAGCAACGCCGAAAGATAGTCCGGCGTGAGATGGTCGAGCACGGACATGTCACTGATGCCGACGAGCATGTCGCCATCTTCATCAAACACGCCGATATAGGTGCCGGTGTGCTCGGTTCCCACATAGGTGTGATCAAGCGAAACATTTGCCTTGCGGCAGCTTTCGCGTACCATGCCCGCGTGAAAGCCGGAGCCGATCGCGGTGACCAGATCCACTTCATAATTGAGCGAGGCGAGGCGTTTGGCGATATTGTGCCCAACGCCGCCAACGCGGATACCGACGCGGCCAAGGTTGCTGTCCCGCTCGCGGCAGATGCTGTCGGGTTTTCCGGTAATGTCGATGGCAGCGCCGCCAACGATCGTAATCTTGTCCATATACGTTCCTCCGTTGATTGAAAATGCGGGGGATAGCTTTATTCTACGGTTGGCAGCGAGATTTCTCGCCCGCCGATGAAGATTTTCTCGATGCCCTGCGTCAACGCGTTTCCGTTTTGATACGTGGCTGTGTCGCGGAACTTGTCCAGATCGATCAACAGCACGTCGGCATCCGCGCCGTCGGAGATGCGACCCTTGGTCGTCAAGCCGAGGAAATCCGCCGCCTGAGCCGTCATCTTGTGAATCATCGCCTCGGGGGTAAGCAGCTTCTTTTCGCGTACGAGCAAATCAAAGGCGCGCGCAGTGCTACCAAATGCGCGCGGATGCGGGTTTTCGGTTGGCTTGCCGATGAGGCCGTCGGTGCCGAGCACACAGAGCGGGTGGGATAAAATCTGCGTCATATCGTCCTTGCTCATGTGAAAATAGATACCGAGTCCGAGTCCGTTGTTCCTGATC
>JAQVML010000107.1 GCA_028703645.1 Eubacteriales bacterium | reverse complement strand
TCGTTGACGATCGCAACCTGACAAACCGGAATGCGTCCCTGTGAGAGCAGGTGATTGATCAGGTGTGCCTCCAACGCATAGGCAAGGCCGAGCCTGCGATATTCCGGCAAGATTTCGAGTAGTCCCATCGAGCGCTCTTCATGGGTGCCGACAAATCCCGCGATTTCGCCATTCAGAAACACGCCGAACATATCCGCCTCGATTCGCTCGCGAATATAGCGGACGTCTTCCACCATGTGGTAATGCGCGTGGACAAAGTCGACATAACGTTCGTCGAGCTTGCGAATCTCCGCGCCTTCCGGCAGCGAATAGGGAATTGGCTCGCGGGATGGGTACACCGCGTTGTAGCACTCCATCTGCGTGCGAAACCCGAACTGCTCCAGTTGATTGCGCGCTTTCGCGCCGCGTAGTACCACGAGCCGCTCCGATGCTGCCGTCAATCCTTCCGTAATCAGCGGAAAAAACGACTCCGCGTGATCCTGATCGCAGGCGAGAAAATACAGGTTGTCGAATTCATATAATACGCCGTGCTCGTTTTCCGCAAGCTTTTGCACATTTGGCATAAGCGCGGCTTCCAACACGTCGATGTTGGCCAACTCGTCCCGTATGAGATACGGTTTATTTTGCTGTTTCATGAGCGCTAGTCTAGCACAAAACCGCTCTTAAAACAATGCATCCCGCGGTAAAAAACGCGCTTGTTTCACGCACCGGCGCTTTCGTTTCAGCGAGCAGGATCGTTTGACAGACCCCACGTCAAATGGTAAACTACGGTGGTATCATAGAGCGGAGTATAGGGGAAAGTGTACCCTATTACACGAAAGGAATCGCGCCAGATGGCGGACGTAACTGCGATTGTACTGACCCTCAACGAGGAAAAGAATATTGAAGCTTGCCTGAAATCCGTAGAAGGATTTTGCAGCCGCGTCATCGTGCTGGATAGCGGAAGCACCGACCGCACGCAAGAGATTGCAAAAGAATACGGCGCGGAGGTCATCGAGCACCCGTTTACCTATTATGCCGCGCAGTATAACTGGGGTGTGGACAACGCGAATATCACAACCCGCTGGACGCTGAGGCTGGACGCGGACGAGCGCTTTACGCCGGAAGTCTGCGCACACTGCGAAAAATTGTTGTGCGAGCACGCGGAAGACGACGTCAACGGCATCGTCATGGAGAGCGATTTCTTCTTTCTCGGTCGTCAAATGAAACACGGCGGCAGCAAAAAGCGCAAGATTATGCTCTTTAAAACAGGAAAGGGTAGAATAGAGGATCGTAAGCGTGACGCGCATACGATTTTGCTGGAAGGGCATACCGTTGCCATCAAAGAGCGCTATTTGCACTATGACTTTAAGGATTTAACGAGCTATATCAGCCGCTACAACTGGTACGCGATTCGCGAATTACAGGACTACGTCGCTTTTGAGCAAGGCGCAAGCTTTGATGCAAACACCGACCCACGATTGATGCAGCATCGCAAAAAGAAATTCACGGTTTATTACCGTGCGCCGATGTTTTTGCGCGCATGGCTATGGTTCATCTATAACTACTATGTTCGTCTGGGATTTTTGGACGGAAGAGAAGGCTATCTCTACCACTATTTTGAGAGCTATTGGTATCGCTTTTTAGTGGACGCGAAGATCTACGAATACCGTAAGACTGGACAGTTGGAGAGCGAACTGCGCGCATTGGGAAAGTGAGTGATCGTGTGGGGAACCCCGTTCGGGTCATGATGGTTTTGACCGTCCGATATGGAAAAAACGGCATCGCAAACTGCGTGATGAACTACATCTCGCGGCTTGATCCCGCGCGGGTGCGCTGCGATCTCGTCTGCCCAAACGAACCCGGAAACGAGGCGCGCGCGCTTGCGGAACACACAGGCGGACAGGTGTTTCTACTCGGCGGACGGAACCGGCATCCATTTTCGTACATTCGCAAGCTATCAAAGCTTGTTCGCGAGCGGAAGATTGAGATTCTTCATGCGCATGGAAACAGCGCGACGCTGGCTACGGAACTGATCGCGGCAAAGCGCGGCGGAGCCGGCGTACGCATGCCGCACTCGCACAACACCACCTGTACGATGAAAACGATGGACAAGCTCCTGCGTGGCGTGTTTTATAAGACGAGTACCGATTGCATCGCTTGCTCGGAAGCTGCGGGAGAGTGGCTCTATCCAAACCGTGATTTTACCGTTTTAAACAACGCAATCGACACCGAGCGGTTTCGATTCTCCAATCAGGAGCGGGAACGGATGCGCGAGAGCCTCGGCATGGAAGCGGAGGAGTTTGTATTTCTGCATGTGGGCGCGTTTAACGAGCAGAAGAACCAGGCTTTCCTATTAGAAGCGTTTCAATGCTTGCTGGAGCAACAAGGCAACGCGCGGCTGCTTCTCGTGGGCGATGGCGCGCGCAGAGCCTCCTGTGAGGCGCGCGCGGAAGCGTTGAAACTCAGCAAACGTGTTTCATTTTTAGGCCTGCGGGACGATATTCCCGCGCTACTCTCCGCGGCGGACGCATTTGCGTTGCCTTCGCTGCACGAAGGGCTGCCGCTGACGCTGGTAGAGGCGCAGTGCGCGGGGCTTTGCTGCGTCGCGTCCGATCGCGTAACGCGCGAGGCCGCGTTGACGGAGCTGGTCTCGTTTGCTTCCATCGAGCGGGCGGAGGAATTCGCGGACGCGATGGAAAAGGCGATGTCGCGGAAAGCGGATCGCGCCATCACATCCGCCGTTGCGATTCTGCGCGCGCAGGACAAAGGATATGACGTTTCGCAAAACGCGCAGACACTGATGCAGATTTACGAATCTGTGGCGGTGAAGCATAGACCAATCTAAAGACAACAGGTTTTTTTACATGCGCCGTATGGCGAGATCAGAATAGCAGGACTCCGAACAGAAAGGAACTGGCACGATGAAAAAACTCATGATCGTAACGCACAAGATGAGCGGCGGTGGCTGCGAGCGCGTCATTGCGCAGCTACTCACCTGTTTTGCGCGGGACGGCATTGAGTGCAAGCTCGTTACCGAGTGCGGCGTGCCTTCGTTTTACGACTTGCCGGAATCGGTCGAGCAGATCTACCTGACGTTTGACTCTACTCTGCCCGCAAAGAAGATACCAAAGGCGTATCGGAAGCTGCGTAAGCTTGTCAAACAGGAAAAGCCGGACATCGTACTGGCGCTGCCGGAAAAGGTGAATGTTTGGACGGTGCTGTTTCTGCTGGGAACAGGCGTTCCCGTCGTGGTCAGCGAGCGAAACGATCCGCATCGCCACCCGGAGAGCAAGATCAAGCGAATCCTTCGCCGCCTCGTCTATCCGTTTGCCAAAGGATTTATCTTTCAAACGAAGGACGCCGCGAAATATTTTCCCCATTCGATTCGCGCACGCGGCGTAGTGCTCGATAATCCGCTGGATGTCAGCCGGATTCCGGCGCGCTACGAAGGCGAGCGCAGGCAGACGGTCGTTGCCGCGGGTAGACTGCATGAACAGAAGAATTTTGATTTGCTGATTCGCGCTTTCGCGCGCTTTTACAAAACGCACCATACCTATTCGCTGGTGATCTACGGCGAAGGGCCGGAGAAAGAACACCTGCAAAAGACCGCGAGCAGCCTCGGCATCGCGGGCGCGGTCGATCTGGCGGGACAGAGCAAAACACTGCTGGATGACATCAACGACAGCGGCATGTTTGTGCTGAGTTCGGACTATGAGGGCATGCCAAACGTTTTGATCGAAGCGATGGCTTGCGGGCTTGCCTGCATCGCGACGGATTGTCCCATCGGCGGGGTGCGCTCGCTATTGACCAGCGGAGAAAACGGGCTTTTGATACCGGTGGGTGACGAGGACGCGCTGTATGAAGCGATGTGTAAACTCGCGGACGACGAAGCATACGCGTCTTGGCTCGGCCAAAAAGCGAGCGAGATTCGCAACCGTCTGGACGAAACGCTCGTAGCGCAAAAGTGGAGAGCGTATCTGGAGTCGATCTGCGATAAATAAACGCAAATGATTCGATCGGCGCTTGATCGTGCAATGAGATCAATAGAGCAGAAAAATCCCCCGATCAACGGGTGATGATAAACGGAAAATCGTTTGGAGGAGCAAGCATGAGCTTGGAGATCTTTATCGGCGCGGGTGTGACGCCAACGGCTTTGAACGCGGAAGCATTTTCAACCGGTACCCAGAGCCTGTTATTCAACGGTCTAAACGCCGTTTGGAAAGCCGCGGATGCGCGGATATTTTCCTTGGAGACGCCGCTTTCTAATGCGTCTTACTGCGAAGCATGCGCGCCTGCTGCCTGTGCGAGCGGGATCGCCGCGCTGAGCCCAACGGGCGTGAGCCTCTGCACCGAGCGAATCGCGGACTGCGGCGCGGACGGCATCCATGCCACGCGCACGGCGCTGAAAGCAAAGCAAGTTGCCTTCTTCGGCGCGGGTGAGGATATCGACGCCGCGGATCAGCCGTTTTTCTTTGTGCGGCATGGCGTTCATGTCGGCATTTACGCCGTTTGCGAAAGCGAGAGCGCGAGCGCGACGGAGCATAAAGCGGGCGCAAATCCGCTCGATCTTGTCAATTTGAGCGATCGCATTCGGGAGATCAAGTCCAATTGCGATCGTCTGATCGTGCTTTACCACGGCGGGAAAGAGGGATATCCGTATCCGACGCCCATGGAGCAAAAAGTTTGCCGCAAGATTGCGGAGTGCGGCGCGAACCTCGTTTTAAGCCAGGGCAGCCACACCATCGGCTGCAGCGAACGCTGGAACAACACGACCATCGTCTATGGACAGGGTAGTTTGATATCCGGCAAAACGGAGGAAGACGCGCAGTCCGGCTTGCTGGTTCCCTACACCATCGGTGATTATGGCGCGGATACGGTGGGCTTTGTGCCGATTGTCGGCGCGGGCGGCGGCGCCGCGATTGCGGACGAGGCGATGTCCGCTTCATTGCTTGAAGAATTTCAGAAGAGATCTCTTCGCGTTCGCGTAGAGGGGTTTGTTCCCGCGCGGTATGATACGCTGAGTAGTACAGCGTCCTAGTACCTTCTTAAAAGCACGCTACGGTTCATCAATGGGGGGATTTTTTGAAACTGTTTTCCATAGACGGGATTCGAGCCGCCCTGAAAAACCCATATAAGATTTTTTCGGGTTAACGCACCACGGCTTTTTCCCGCGCATGGACGACGAACGATATTTGCGATTGCTGTATCATGGAGTGCTGGGCAGACCGATTCATCTGGCCCCGCCGGTGCTCTATAGCGAAAAGATGCAGTGGCTCAAGCTGCACGATAAAAACCCGATCTACACGAAATTATGCGATAAGATTGCAGTGCGGGATTATGTATCTCAGCGTGTCGGCGAGCAATATCTGATTCCGCTGCTTGGAGTCTGGGAGAATCCAGATGAAATCGATTTTACCTCGCTGCCGAATCGCTTTGTGCTCAAGTGTACGCATGATTCGGGAAGCGCGATTCTCTGCGCGGATCAAAGCAAATTTGACCACAAAGCCGCGCGCGAGACCCTGAAGAAGAAGCTGAAGCGGGACTATTCCATTGCCGGGCGTGAGTGGCCTTATCACGATGTGCCTCGCCGCGTCCTCGCGGAAACGCATCTGGGCGCGGAGGACGGAACGCCTCCGGTAGATTTCAAGTTCTTTTGCTTTCACGGAAAAGTAGAACTGATTCTGGCCTACGTTCATCAGGAAGATGGTAATAATTGTAGCTATACGTTTTTACCGGATTTTTCTGAGTTTCCTATTTATAAAAATGATGATGAACCGAATCTGACCTTTGCGCGCCCGCCGCATTTGGAAGAGATGATTACGCTGGCTGAGACGCTGTCCAACGGGTTTGCGCATATGCGTGTAGACCTGTATGATACCGCCGCAGGTGTGAAATTTGGCGAAATCACGCTACATAGTTCCAGCGGGC
>JAQVML010000106.1 GCA_028703645.1 Eubacteriales bacterium | reverse complement strand
GTCGGGCAAAGCCGATCTACGTCGAATTCCATCGACGCGTTTTGCATGCCCGCATGCATCAGCGCAAACGCCTTGATCTCGCTGTAGTGCGTGGTCGCGACCGTCAACGTGTTTCGCTCGTACAGGCTTTCGAGAATCGCCTGCGCAAGAGCCGCACCTTCCACAGGGTCGGTGCCCGCACCAAGCTCGTCCAGCAGCACCAGCGAGCGCCCGTCCGCCTCGGAGAGAATACGCACGGTGTTTGTCATGTGTGAGGAGAACGTGGAGAGCGATTGCTCGATGGACTGCTCGTCTCCAATATCCGCAAACACGCGCTCAAAAGTCGATAGTTCGGTTCCCTCGTCCGCGGGGATAAACATGCCGCTCATCGCCATCAGCGTAAAGAGGCCGACTGTCTTGAGCGTCACCGTCTTTCCGCCCGTGTTCGGGCCGGTGATGATCAGCGTGCGGAAGGTTTCGCCAAGCCAGATATCGACCGGAACCACGCGATCTTTCGCGATCAGCGGGTGCCTGCCGCGCACGATGCGGATGCGGCCTTCTTCGTTCAGCTTCGGTCTCACGGCGCGCAAATCCCGCGCCATAATCGCGCGGGCAAAGATGACGTCCAGCGCACCCATAACGTTGCAGCTCATGTGAATCTCGTCCGCAAACGGCTCAATCATCGCGGTAAGACCGGATAAAATCCGCTCGATCTCGTTTTTTTCCTCGATCAACAGGCGTTTGTTTTCGTTGCCGAGCTCGACGACCGCGCCTGGCTCAATAAACAGCGTCGCGCCGCTGCTGCTTTGATCGTGTACCAATCCCGGCACCTGAGAGCGGCACTCCGCCTTGACGGGCAGCACATAGCGCCCGTTTCGAATCGTGATGACCGCCTCTTGCAGATATTTTTGTGTGGTTGCGCTTTTGAGCATGCTGTTGAGCTTTTCGCGTACCCGCTCGCCGACGATCTTCATCTGTCTGCGGATGCGGTTGAGTTCGGATGAAGCGTTGTCGGAGATCTCGTCCTCGCCGAGAATGCAGCGGGCAACCTCCTCCTCCACCGAGCGATGCGACGTCAGCCTGTTTGCGAGATTGCATAACAGGCTATTCTCGTCGCCGGTTTGCAGCACTTCCTTCGCCTCTCTTGCCGCGCGCATGGCCTGCGCAATGGCAAGCAGTTCCCGCGTGCTTAAAAAGAGCGATGCGTGCATCCTGCCGACCAGTTCGCGTACATCCGGAAATCCGGAGACGGGCGTTCTGCCCGTTCGAGTGTAGATGCTCTCCGCTTCCCATGTCTGCTCCTGCAGCGTCTCCGCTTCGTTCAGCGTGGTGGCGGGTCGCAGTTTTTGCGCGAACTCCTGCCCCACCTCGCTTGCGAGATGCTGCTTGAGTATAGAAAGAATCTTATCGTATTCCAGTGTGGTATATGTTTTTTCCTGTATCATAGTTCCCCCGATATGATGTCAAATGATTTGGTTGTTCTTATTATAGAACACCTGATGTCAAATAGAAAATGATCTGCGTTGATTGAAACCGAAGAAAAGCCCCGTCTCGAACGATCGTGACGGGGCAAATTGATATCCGGCTTTAGCGAATCTCTTTGAGATATTCGCCAATGCGTCGCATTGCTTCTTCAATGTGTTCCATCGAAGTCGCGTAGCAGCACCGAATATGCCCCTCTCCCGCCGCGCCAAAGGCGTTGCCGGGAACGGTAACGATCTTTTTACTGGCAAGCAATCCATCACAGAACTGCTCGCTTTGCATGCCCGTGGATGCAATCGACGGGAAGACATAGAACGCGCCTTCCGGCTCGTTGCATTCCAAACCAAACGAATTGAACGCATCGATGATATATCTGCGGCGTGTTTCATATTCGTTGATCATATAGCGCGTATCGGCAAAATCATCCGCAAAGCCGTCTTCCAGCGCGGCAATGCCTGCCCATTGCGCGGGCGTCGGCGCGCAGAGCATCGTGAGTTGATGCACTTTGCGCATGGCGGCGATGATCTCCGCGGGGCCAGCGGCATAGCCGAGGCGCCAACCGGTCATGGAAAACGCCTTGCTAAAGCCGTTGAGCACAATCGTGCGCTCCCGCATGCCGGGCAGCGAGGCAAACGAAACGTGGTGCTTGCCATTGAAGGTCAGCTCCGCATAAATTTCGTCCGTAATTACGAGAATATCCGTGCCGCGCACGACGTCCGCAATCGCTTCCAGATCGCTCTTTTCCATGATCGCGCCCGTCGGATTGGTCGGAAACGCGATGAGAATCGCCTTCGTCTTGGGCGTGATGGCGGCCTTGACCGCCTCCGCGCTGAGGCGGAACCTGTCTTCATGTTTGGTTAAGATGCCAACCGCTTTTCCGCCGGCGAGCTCAATCGCCGGGGTATACGAAACATAGCAAGGCTCGTGATAGATCACCTCGTCGCCGGGGTTGAGAATCGCGCGCATGGCAAGATCGATCGCCTGACTTGCGCCGACGGTGATCAGCACGTTATCGATGGACTCGTAGCCCTTGATGTCATATTTCTCCGCAAGGAATCGAAGGATGAGTTCACGCAGATGCGGATCGCCGGAGTTCGACGAATAAGGCACACGCTCGGTCTTGAGCCGCTCCGCGACATATTTACGAATGCGGTCGGGCGTCGGAAAATCCGGCTCGCCAACACCGAGGCTGATGTGAGAATCATCCAGCAGATCGAAATATTTACGAATGCCCGAAGGCGGAATGCGACGAACGCAATCCGAAATCAAACTTTGATAATCCATAGTCACCCCTGTTCTACCGGGTCGTCCGGCGAAAACTCGCCCGCTCCCAAACAACCCCTGTTTTGCGAAGTATTCCTACTATAACATGAACGCAATATGCCGTCAAACACAATTCTGCATCAAAATCAACTCGAATTTCATCGAAATCGGCTGCAATCGCGTTTAATTCATGGCGATGTCGTTTAGCATCGTTCCGTAGCGCTCGCTTGCCAGTTCGATCAATCTCGCGCTTTCTTCGCCACTATGATTCAGCAAATCGCGCGCGGCCTTTGACGCCTGTTCTAAAAGCTTTGCGTCCATCGCGCCCGAAAGCAAGCTCGCGCCGTCGTCTCCATGCTGTCTTGTGCCGATGAAGTCACCCGGTCCGCGCAGCAGCAAATCCTTTTGCGCAATCTCAAATCCGTCGTTGGTCTGCGTCATGGTCAGCATACGCTCGTTGTCCTGCTGATTTTCCACGCCGTAGAGCAAAAAGCAATACGCTTGCTTCGCGCTCCTGCCGACTCTGCCGCGCAATTGATGCAGTTGCGAAAGGCCGAATCGCTCCGCTCCTTCAATCGCCATAATGCAGGCATTGGGCACGTGTACACCGACCTCGATGACCGTCGTCGTGACCAGAACATCGATCTCGCCTGCGCGAAACGCGTGCATCACGCGCTCCTTCTCCGCCTCTTTCATTTGTCCGTGCAGTTTTGCAAATCTGGTCTCCGGCTGCATCTTCTTTAGCTCCGTGTAGAGCGCGTTTACACTCGGGCACTCGATCGTGTCGCTCTCCTCAATTGCGGGACAGACGACATAGCTCTGTACGCCCTCCTTCGCCTGAGACGCGATATATGCGTACATATCCTCCCGCTTGCTCGCAGGAATCACGCTGGTCTTAACGGGTTTCCGTCCCGGCGGCAGTTCGTCGATCACGGAGATATCGAGGTCTCCGTAAAGAATCAGCGCGAGTGTTCTTGGAATCGGCGTTGCGCTCATAACGAGCATATCGGGCCGGACTCCTTTTTCGAGCATCGCCGCGCGCTGGCGCACGCCGAAACGATGCTGCTCGTCCGTCACAATACAGCCGAGATCATAAAAGCGCACGTCCTGTGAAAGCAGAGCATGCGTGCCGATGACAAACAGCGCGCTTCCGTTTGCAATTTTTTCCAGCGCTTCCTCCCGCTGTTTCTTCTTCATGCTGCCTTTGAGCAGCACAACCGTTTCTCCAAAGATTTCGCCGAAGTTTTGCGCATGCTGTTCCGCCAAGATCTCCGTTGGCGCAAGCAGGGCGCCTTGCTTTCCGTTTGCCGCGGCGACGCAGAGCGCATACATCGCAACCGCGGTCTTGCCGGAGCCGACGTCACCTTGCAGCAGGCGGTTCATCGGAACGGGCTTTCGCATGTCGATTCCGATCTCGTCCAGTACACGCAGTTGCGCCCGCGTGAGCGAAAACGAAAGTTGGCTCGTAAAGCGCTCCAGCACGCCGCTGGTGTCAAACGAAAACCCGTTTTGGCGGAGTCGTTCCGCCTTTTGCAGCTCTACAATGATGAAATACAGCAGCGTGTTTTCAAAGTCCAGTCGCCTTCGCGCGAGCTCCAGCGCTTCCCGGCTAAAGGGAAAGTGTGCGTGACGCAACGCCAACGCAAGCGGAACAAGGTTGTATCGTTCCAGCAGCGTCCGCGGCAGCGGTTCCGGAATTTTGTCCCAAACGCTCTCCAGACAGGCGTATATGCTGTCCCGCCAGGCGCGTTGATTCACACCCTTGACGGTTGGATACACGGGCACAATGCCGGGCAGCGCCTGCGAAAACGAAGGATTGATCAGCGATGCTCCGTTTTTCTTGATGACGCGACCGCAAGCGTAGACGATTTCACCGATTTTCAATTGCGAACTGCGATAGGGTTGATTGAACCACTTGAGTGTGATCTTGCCCGTCTCATCCTGCGCGGGCGCGGAGAGCATGGTCATCCCTTTTGTGCGGAAAAAGCGCGTTGCTCCGCTGATGCGCACCTGCACGGCGGCATTTTGCCCGTTGACAAGTTGCGTAATCGGCGTCGCTTTCGTGTAATCCAAATAATCCCGCGGCAAGCGAAACAGCAAATCGCCAACCGAACACACGCCCAGCTGTGAAAACAGCTCCGCGCGCTTCGGCCCGATTCCTTTTATGCTTGTCAGCGGAATATCCAGCATTTCTTCTTTCTGCTCCCGCAATCATGGATTGTGTAACGAGATTTGAGAAAAAAACCGACGACGGGAACACGTCGTTCCGTCGCCGTCTGTTCGGCTTTTTCTGAAGCGAGTTTATTGTACCGCTACGTAATAGTAATACAGCGGTTGCCCGCCCGCGAGCACCATGAATTCGGCGTTTTCAAACTCCGTTTGGAGGTGATCCGCAATCGCCTGCGCGTTTTCCTCCGTTTGACCTTCGCCAAAGTAGAGGGTTACGGTGCAAGCGTCGTCTCCGCGCTCGGCAATCATCTTGCGCACGAGCTCGCTTGTCGCTTCTTCCACCGTTTTGCCGGATACGGCAAGATGGTTGTTGACGAGTCCGATCATGTCGCCTTTTTTCACCGAATTGCCGTCAAATTTGGTGTCGCGTACGGCGTAGGTGATCGAACCACTGATGACGTCTGCAATCGCGTCCTTCATCGCCTGTTCGTTTTCCGCAATGCTCGCGTCCTTCGAGTAGGCCATGCACGCCGCAATTCCCTGCGGAATGGTCTTGGTCGGAATCAGCACAACGCCCTTTTTCGTAAGCTCGCTCGCTTGCTGCGCCGCGAGAATGATATTGCTGTTGTTGGGCAGCACAAACACGTTTCTCGCATTGATCTTGTTGATTGCGGAGGCGATGCTGTCGATGCTGGGGTTCATCGTCTGTCCGCCGGAGATCAGCGCGTCGACCGCCAGCGCGCGGAAGAGCTCGTCAATGCCCTCGCCTGTGCTGACCGCGAGCAAGCCGAATTCCTTTTCGTTTCGCTTGCGCTCCGCCATGAGTTCGCGGTTCTGCTCGCGCATGTTCTCAATCTTTAGCTTGTCCAGTTCGCCGATGCGAAGCGCCATCTGCAGCACCTTGCCAGGAGAATTGGAGTGAACATGCACCTTGATCATATCCGCGTCGTTTGCAACAACGACGGAATCGCCCAAGCGTTCCAGATGGTTACGGAAACTCTCAATCTCTTTTTCGTCCGTCTCCGGCGAGAGATGAATGAT
>JAQVML010000105.1 GCA_028703645.1 Eubacteriales bacterium | reverse complement strand
TACAGATGGCGCGGCCGGAGTGCCTTGTGGAGCTCTGCGTCACAGCCGCCCGATAAAGAGCGCGAACTGTTATTTTCCGAATTCGATCATCCCGAATTGATCGAGATTACACAAAAAAGCTTCTGTTGCTTGCATAGCAGCAGAAGCTTTTTGTTGCTAAATGTTATGCGGGAATCCAGATGGTTCAACGCCGTAGTGGCAGAGCCAATCTCTAAATCCTTAGCAAGAGGAAGACTCTACGTTGAGGCTCTTGACCCACTTGAAATCGTCGGTGTGCAAAAAATCGTCAAATATCACGGCGGCGGCTCCGAGCGGAAGATCGTCCTCCAGAGAAGAGGAGAGCACCTTGATCTCGACGTTGCTGAACACCATCATGCAGTTTTCGCGAATGGCGGCCTCTAGATTTTGAATGAAAAAATCACCCAAACCGATCATATAGCCGTGCAGAAAGACGCACTGCGGATTGAGCAGGTTGACGGCGTTGGCAATCGCGAGCCCCAATAGCTGCGCCGATTCTTTGATGTAGTGGCAGCAGAGCTTGTCGCCGCTGTCCAGCGCGCGCTTGACGTCCTGAACGGTCAATTCCTGCTTGCAATCATAATAACTGTTGAGCACGGAGAATACACCGCGCTCCAGCGCGCCTAATATATTGGCGCGAACGGCGGGAAACGCCGCGGAGGCCTCGACACAACCGACCTTGCCACAGCTGCAAATGCGCTCGTTTGTGTGCACGACGGTGTCGCCGATCTGCCCCGCAACATTGTTTGCGCCGCGCACGACGCTGCCGTTGATATAAAAACTCATTCCAACGCCGTTGCATAGATCGAGGCAGATGAAATCCTTGAGCCCTTTGGCCGCCCCGAATTTTTCTTCGGCGATGGAGGTGAGGATGCCGCGCGCGAACACCGCGACGGGCAGGTGAAACTGCGCCTGCAAGATCGACTTGAGATCGTGATTGACCCAGTCGTTAAACGCAATCAGCGTGGGGAAGAGGTCTCCCGCCTCGTCCCAATGCCCCGGTGCAGGGCCGGGATCGCAGACGCCGATACCAAGAATCTTTCGATTGGAATATTGGGCAAGCATGTCCTGAATCGTCTCGATCGTTTGCTGAACGAGCTCGTCGACCGAGCCGCTTGCGTGAATTCGCTTGGAGACGGATTTTCTGACGGTTCCGTCGATGGTGAGCAGGTTTGTGATGATGGTGGACGCGTTGATGGAGACGCCGATTGCGCAGATATAGTCCGAATTTAAGCCGAGCAGCGTGCGGTGGCGTCCCTGCCCGCTGGCGGCAGAACCGGTTTCAACCAATAGATTTTCGTCCATGAGTTCGTTGATGATATCCCCGATTGCAGCGGGACGATAGTCCGTAATCTCCGCGAGCTTTGTGCGGCTGATTGGGCCCAGAGAATGAATGAGGTTGAGAACGAGATATCTTCGATACTCTTTATAGTTTAAGAAATTCACACACAATCCCCACCTTTTTATCTATTTTAACACAAGCGGGAAAAACTGCAACCGTCGACAACAGAAAAAAGGTTCAAATATCGAAATAAGCATCAATGAAACACGAAGCAACGTTTTTTGACTCAAATCCGAGCATATAATAACGAATAAAGAAATAAATATAATAAAATATAGGTAATAACGGTTTGAATACGTAAAAATAAGTTACGAAAACAACAAAATCGTGTTGCAATCCTGGATTCATGGTGGTATTCTGTGAATAGAAAATTTGAAAAACAAATCAAAGACGATTTCACAATAATAACGAAAACGGAATTAATTCATCCATCACAACCGGATTACCTGCTTAGAAGCGTTCCCATTCAAGGGCGCGAATGTTATCTCCAACCAGAACAAAAACCCAAACACAAAGAATCAAGAACCGCGCATTTGACAATGCAAACGGAATCCTCTCGAATCTTGGCATTCCTATTTATCCTACCGATTTATCGCCGCCGCGAGCGGCAGCGGATAAAGAAACAAAACGAGGAGGAAAAAACACCACATGAAAAAGACCATTGCAACACTCTTGGTTGCCTTGATGGCGGTTAGTGCACTGGCTGGTTGCGCGGCAACGGCGCCGACGGCAACCACCGGCACGGAAGCCCCGGCGGCAGCGACCGCAGAAACGTCTACCGCACCCACTGAGGCGGTCGATCTGAGCGAAACCGGCACCTTGAAGCTGGCTTGGGTTGCCGGAATCGGCACAAACTCCATCTTCGAATGCCCGTATACGGACATCAAGTGCCTCTACCCGAACATGCTCTTTAGCACGCTGGTAGAAGCGCAGCCAGACAGCACGTTTACCCCCGATCTGGCGACGGAATACTCCGTATCGGACGACGGCCTCGTCTACACGTTTAAGCTCAATCCGGCAGCGACATTCTCGGATGGCACGACTGTGACCGCGGATGACGTGGTGTTTTCTCTGAATACCGCGATCGCGTATGAAAAATCCTGGGTCAAGCAGTTTATGAAAAACATCGTCGGCGTTGCGGATGTGCTTGCCGGCACGGCGACGGAACTCGCCGGTGTAAAGGCTATCGACGCGAACACGGTGGAGATTACAGAATCCATCGCGGACAACGGCCTTCTCTACGGCCTCGCGCTGAGCGCAATTCTGCCCGCACATGCGTTTGAAGGCGTTGCCTACAACGATGTGGCGACCTATGAATCATTCTGGAGCAAACCTTTCGGTTCCGGCCAGTATGTTATCGATCAGGTCTCCTTCCCGAACTATTTCACCATGGTTCGCAACGACAGTTACTTTGGCGAACCCGCCGGCATCAAGAACGTGCTCTTCACCAGCTATGATGCGGGCGGCAACGACGCAATCGTGAGCGCGTCAATCGCGGGCGATCTCGACTTTATCTTCGGCGATGCGGTCAACGACAGCAACACCATGGGCAATATCGTAGCGCAGAATCCGGACATGGTCAGCGCCGTCGTTCCGTCTTCCTATACGCGCCAGTTCCGCTTTAACATGACTGGTTCGACGGATAAACAGTACAACACCTTTGTGCAGGACGTCCGCGTCCGCACCGCGTTTGAACTGCTGATGGACAAGGCGACTTGCGCCGCGTTCTATGGCGATCAGGCAAACGCCGCGATCACCATGATCAATCCGAGCGATGCGCTCTTTGATCCCTCACTGACGCTGACGCCTTACGACGTTGCGGCGGCAAAAGCGCTGCTGGACGAGGCTGGTTACGACTACAGCAAATCCGTTCGCGTGCTCTACTACTACAGCGATCAGACCACGGCGGATATCATGGAAGTTCTGCGTCAGGGCTTTGAGCAGGCCGGCGTGAAGTTTGAGTCCTTCCTGGCGTCCGGCGATCTGGCCAACATCATCTACACCCAGCGCAATTGGGACATGATCTACTCCGGTGGCGGTTCGGTTGCCGTTCCCGCTTATGGTTATGCTCTGCTCGCGCCGGATGGCGGCAACTGGGACTCCCTCTTTGGCAATGTGGAAGAGCGCGCGGCGACCTACGGTGCCTTCTACAACCAGTTCCTCAGCGCAAAGGACGACGCAACCGCCAAGAGCGCAGTTGTCGCGCTGCAGGAGCAGCAGGTCAAGGATAAGTACGATATCGATCTGTATAACCTGAGCAAGATGGTTGCGTACAACGGCGCACATGTGCAACTGGATACATCGATCTTTGCGGGCGACTATCAGCAGTCCAAAGATTACAAGTTTGCGGACTGGAAGCTGATCGGTTGATTTTCCACCAATAGGGAACTAACATGTGTATGGCGGGCGCTGGTAAGTGTACCGGCCCCGCCATACGAATGAAATGATGTTAGGGGGATACGCGTGCTCAAATATTTTGGAAAACGAATGCTCTCGCTGCTGCCAAAGCTGCTGGTCATTTCCGCAATCATCTTCATCGGACTCCAGCTTTTGCCCGGCGACGCAATCACAAGAACGGTTCCGCCCGATCTCTATGCGCAGATGACGCCGGATCAACTGGATGCGTTGCGCGAAAGCTTGGGGCTAAACGCACCCCTGCCGATTCAGTATTTTCGCTGGCTGGGCAAGCTGCTGCAGGGCGACCTTGGCTATAGCATCGTCTCCGGCAGCAACATTGCCGTCATGCTGGCGGCGCGCCTGCCCGCGACGCTGGAACTCGTAGGCCTGGGCCTTCTGGTTGCCACCGTGCTGGGGCTCATTCTCGGCTATTTCTCCGCGGTGAAACAGAACACACCGTTTGATTATTTTTGTACGACGTTTGGCATGCTCGGCGTCTCCGTACCGGAATTCTTTCTCGGCATGGTGGTCATCGTGTTGTTTGCCATTCAGCTCAAGTGGTTTCCCACGGGCGGCCGTATGGCGCCGGGGAAAGAAGCGTTTTTTGACCGGATTCAATACCTCGTTTTGCCGGTGCTCTGCCTGGGCACCGCGTATATCGCGACGATTATGCGCTATACGAGAGGCTCCATGCTCGATGTGCTCAACAAGGACTACATCACCACCGCGCGCAGTAAAGGGTTATCCGAAAACAAGGTCAATTTCCGGCACGGGTTTCGCAACGCGATCATCCCGGTCATCGTTACCATTGTCTTTCGTCTGCCGATGCTGGTTGGCGGAACGGTGGTCATCGAAAGCGTGTTTAATTACCCCGGCATGGGAAACATGCTGCTTTCCGCAATCTCCGGTGGGGACATGCCCGTCGTGATGATTTCAACGTTTATCATCGCGATCGTCGTGCTGCTCTCCAGCGTATTGGCGGATTTAATCACGGCAATGCTGGATCCGCGGATCAGGCTGAGCTGACAGGAGGAATGTGAATATGAAACAAAACAAACATTCAACCCGTCCGAGCGTCAAAAAATCTAGCCTGGCGAAACGGAACCTTTATAAATTTTTCACCAACAAGATGGCGGTTATCGGGCTTTCCATCATATTGATCATGATACTGTCCGCGGCCTTTGCGCCGCTGCTCTCGCCATATTCTCCAACGACGGTCGATCCGGCGAACCGCTATCTGCCGAGCTCCTCTGCGCACTGGCTGGGCACGGATCAGCTGGGACGAGATCTGCTCACCCGGCTGCTATACGGCGGGCGCGTCTCCATCTTTGTCGGCATGGTCGGTGCAATCTGCGCGGCGCTGGTCGGCAGCATATTAGGCTGCGTCGCGGGATATTTCGGCGGCAAGGTGGATAGCGTTATCGTCTATATCTCCGAGATCTTCATGGTATTTCCGCAGATTTTGCTGGTTTTGATTCTGGTTGGTTTTGTCGGCCAGAGTTTAAAGAACTTGATCATCATATTTACGGTCACCGGCTGGGCCAGCGTCAGCCGCATTGTGCGCAGCAGGATTCTTTCGCTGAAAGAGGAGACGTTTGTCGAGAGCTGCCGCGCCAACGGGATTGGCGGCGCTTCGATCATGTTTCGCCATATGCTGCCGAATACGACCGGGCCGATCGTGGTCAATATCACGCTTGCAACCGCAGGCTTCCTGCTGCAGGAATCCGCGCTGAGCTTTTTGAATATGGGTGTACCAACCAGCATTCCGACCTGGGGCAACATCATCAACGCGGCGAGAAACATGAACGTGATTCAAAACTATCCGATCATGTGGATTGCCCCCGGCGTGTGCATCTGCCTGTTTGTCCTTGGCGTCAACTTCTTTGGTGACGGACTCCGGGACGTTCTGGATCCGACATAACGAAAGGAGGAGTGCTGGATGAAGCAGGATCAAATTTTGCGGGTCAAGCACCTGCAAGTAAAAATAAAAGTAGGTCGGCGCACCGTACACGCGGTGAACGACGTTAGCTTTACGCTCAAGCGGGGAAAAACGCTCGGCATCGTCGGCGAAAGCGGCTGCGGAAAGAGCGTAACCGCCCGCGCGATCATGCAGCTTTTGCCAAAGGCAGGCAAGATTACGAATGGTACGATCGAATATTTCGGCGGCGAGAAACCCGTAGAGATCGCCTC
>JAQVML010000104.1 GCA_028703645.1 Eubacteriales bacterium | reverse complement strand
AGCGCGCGCGCAGGCGGGAGCGTTTGCGACGATCATAGAGATTAAGACCGACGATTCCTGGGCGCGGGACATTGGGCCTACGTTTGTGACCAACGGAACCGCGGTGCGCGGCATCAACTGGCGCTTCAACGCGTGGGGTGGAGCGGTGGACGGCCTCTATGACGACTACGCAAACGACGACGCGGCGGCGCAAGCGTTTTGTCGCGCAATCGGGGCAGATTGCTACGACGCGCGCGATTTCGTGCTGGAGGGCGGCTCCATCTGCTCCGACGGAGAGGGCACGCTGCTGGTCACCGAAAGGTGTCTTCTCAGCGCGGGCAGAAACCCGAATTTGACCAAGGTGCAGATCGAGCAAAAGCTGAAAGACTATCTTGGCGCAGAAAAAGTGCTCTGGCTGCCGCGAGGCATCTACAACGACGAGACCAATGAACACGTGGACAACGTTTGCGCGTTTATCCGCCCCGGCGAGGTGGTGCTCGCGTGGACGGACGACCAGACCGACTCGCAGTTTGCAATGAGTCAGGCGGACTATGATTATCTTTCACGCGAAACGGACGAGCGCGGGCGCAGGCTCGTGATCCACAAACTACCCGTGCCCGAGCATCCCGTCTGCGTGACGGAACGGGACATGGAGAATCTTCCCGCCGACATCGGCGAGGAGACGCGGACGGTTGGCGAGCGGCTCGCCGCGAGCTATGTGAATTTTTACTTCACCAACGATGCAATTCTCCTGCCGCAGTTCGGCGGAGAAAACGCGAGTTCCGATGCGCACGCAATCGAGATCATGCGCGCGCTGTGCCCGGAGCGCAGGATTGTGCCAATCGACTCGCGGGAGATCCTGCTCGGCGGCGGCAACATCCACTGCGTGACACAGCAGATTCTGAAAGGGGAGTTTTTATGAGCGAGAGTACCGTTGCAGCGATTCAGATGCAGATGACGGCCCAGCCTGCTGAAAATATTGCGCGGGCCGAAGCACTTGTGCGCGAGGCGGCGGAGCAGGGCGCGCTGATCGTGCTGCTGCCGGAGTTGTTTGAGCGAGTGTATTTCTGTCAGGAGCGCCGATACGATTTCCTCGACTACGCACTGCCTGTTTCGGAGAATCCGGCGGTCGCGCGGATGATGGTGGTAGCAAAAGAGCTCTCGCTCGTGATTCCTGTGAGTTTTTACGAGCGGGACGGAAATTGCCAATATAACTCCGTTGCGATGATCGACGCGGACGGGAGCTTGCTTGGCGTATATCGCAAGACACATATTCCCGACGACCATTATTATCAAGAAAAGTTCTACTTTTCGCCCGGAAACACGGGTTTTCGCGTGTTTGAGACGCGCTATGGCAACGTAGGCTGCGGCATCTGTTGGGATCAGTGGTTTCCGGAAGCCGCGCGCGTAATGGCGCTGCTGGGCGCGGACATCATCCTGTATCCCACCGCGATTGGTTCCGAGCCGATTCTCTCGACCGATAGCCAGCCGCATTGGCGCAGGACGATGCAGGGACACGCGTCGGCAAATATTCTCCCCGTTGTCGCGGCAAACCGCGTGGGTCTGGAGCGCGTGGAACCATCACCCGAAAACGGCGGGCAGTCAAGCGCGCTCGTATTCTACGGTTCCTCTTTTCTTACGGATGAGACGGGCGAGATCGTTGCGGAAGCGGATCGCGAGAGCGAATGCGTGCTGACGGCGCACTATGATTTCGATCGCATTCGGCAGGATCGGCGCAACTGGGGCGTCTTTCGCGACCGCAGACCGGAGACATACGGACTGTTGACGCGCTGAAGCGGCGAAAATCCGATGTTTTTTGTATGGAGCAAATGGAGCTAATAAATCAATAATTTTTTGGTCAGGAAAATATATAATTTAGATTGCAAATCCAACGACAGATGGTATAATAGATAAAACTTTGCAAGATGGATCATAACATCTTGCACTTTTTTACAGGAACAATGGCGTTCCGAAGTCCGCGGCTTCGTTTCCGACGATAGGTGCGGAGTCTTCGGACGCCATTCTTGAAGAACGTTGGCCCGCGAAGAATCAAAACGCAGGAATACTTGCAGAAAATGCAAATTATGCAAGAAATATGCAGGATGCGGTTGAGAAACACAACGGGTCGCTAAAGCCAAAGGAACGGCAAAAAAATACACAGGGGAGAAGCGGATTGGGGAACGGCTGAGCGAGCCGAAAAAATCCGACAGGGTGCAACATGAGACAGCAACAGCAGCAACAAAATCAACAGCAAGTTCGACAGCAATGCAACGAGAACCAAGAGTCGGCGGTCGCGCCGAATACCAAGCGTGCGGGGCAATCAGGGCGGACTATGACGAGCGCGTCGCTCTGGAGACCGGAATTCGAGCATGATGCCTGTGGAACCGGCTTCATTGCGCATACAAACGGATTGCGATCGCACGCGATAATCACAGACGCACTTGAAATTTTGGTACGCCTGGCGCATCGCGGCGGAACGGGAGCCGATCCCGACACCGGCGATGGCGCGGGTGTGCTTTTGCAGTTGCCGGACGCGTTTTTCCGGAAACAGACGGGCTTTGCGTTACCAAAAGAGGGCGAGTATGCCGTCGGCATGTTCTTTTTGCCTCTTGAGGAGGAGATTTGCCTTCTAGCGCAGTCCGAGATTGAAGCCATCGCAACAGAAGAAGAATTTACGCTGCTTGGCTGGCGGACGGTGCCGACCAATCTGCATGCTTGCGGCTATGGCGCGTGGGCAAGCGTACCCAGCGTGAAGCAACTGTTCCTAACCTGGAAAGAAAACGACCTGCCCGCAGATGTTCGCCTCTTTGTGTTGAGAAAGCGCATTGAAAAGGCGATGAAGGAACAGGGCAGAGACGCGTATATACCGAGCCTTTCTTCAAAAACCATCGTCTATAAGGGCATGATGCAGGCTTGGCAGGTGTCGGACTTTTATCCCGACCTTTTAGATGAAGACTTTATTTCGGCGATTGCGCTGGTGCACTCCCGCTATTCCACCAACACATTCCCAAACTGGGAGCGCGCGCAGCCGTTTCGCATGGTCGCCCACAACGGAGAGATCAATACGCTCAAGGGTTGCGAACACGCGGTTCTCGCCGCGTCTGCCGCGATGGATGGCGGCAGGCTGAAGAAGCGCTTTGCGGACATCCTGCCGATTCTGGATACGGACGGCAGCGACTCGACCAAGTTTGATAACCTACTGGAGTTTCTCGTCGTTGCGGGCAGATCGCTTCCGCAGGCGTTGTTTATGATGATGCCCGGCCCGTGGTCAAAGGACCCGACGATGGACGAAAACCAGCGTGAGTTCTTTCGCTACGCTGCGTGCCTCATGACGCCATGGGACGGCCCCGCCGCCATGTGCTTTACGGATGGTCGCCAGGTTGGCGCGGTGCTGGATCGAAACGGCCTCAGGCCAGCGCGCTGGGTGCTCACGAGCGACAATATTCTGGTGCTCGCTTCCGAAAGCGGAGTGGTGGATATTCCGCCTTCCAAGGTTGTGCGCAGAGGCCGCCTTGGCCCGAATCAGATGCTATTGCTGGATACCGAGTCCGGCACGCTGCTGGAAGACCAGCAAATCAAAAACCAGTACCTCGACGGCCCTTGGAAGCAGTGGCTCAAGCAGCAGGTCATCGAGTTGGGAGAAGCGCAGTATGAGCGCAAGAACAAGCCCGGCAAGAACCCGACGCAGCTGCAAAACATCTTTGGCTGGACGTATGAAGACCGCATGCTCACCGTGTTGCCGATTGCGCAGACGGGGCTTGATCCCGTTGGATCAATGGGCTACGATGCGCCGATTGCGGTGCTCTCCGAGCGCCCGCAACCGCTGTTTCATTACTTCAAGCAGCTCTTTGCGCAGGTGACCAACCCGCCGATCGACGCGATTCAGGAAGAGTGCGTGGTCGGTATGGATGTATTTCTCGGCCCGAACGGCGACCCGACGTTGGATCAGCCGGACAACTGCCGAAAGATTCACATGCCCTCTCCGATCTTGAGCACGACAAATCTGGAGCAGTTGCTCTCGGGCATTCCCGGATTTAGCGCGGCGCAGCTCGACATGGTGTTCGATCCCAAACTGGGACTCGAAGCGGGGCTGGATACGCTCTTTGCCGCGGCGGAGCAGGCGATTCGTCGCGGGAACTCGATTCTTGTGCTCACCGACCGGCTCGCGAGCGCGGATCGGGTGCCGATTCCTTCGCTGCTTGCAACTGCGGGCGTACACCACCACTTGATCCGAAAGGGACTACGCGGCGGTTGCTCGCTGATTGTGGATAGTTATGAGCCCAGAGAGGTGCATCACGTTGCCTGCCTCGTTGGCTACGGCGCGAAAGGAATCCATCTGCGCGGCGTGACCGAGGCGGTGGAAGCGCTCTATGACGAAGGGTATCTGGAAGGCGTTTCGCTGGAAGAGGCGATGGAGCACGTCTACCACGGCTATGATCACGGCATCCTCAAGGTGATGAGCAAGATGGGCATCTCCTGCGTGGATGGCTACCATAACGCGCAGATTTTTGAGGCGCTGGGACTTTCGAAAGAGCTGGTCGACCGCTTCTTTACGGGGACGGTGACGCGAGTGGGCGGCATGTCTCTGGAAGATTTGGAGCGCGAGATTTTACACCACCACAAAGAGGCAATCGAATCTGCGATCAACGAGTTGCCCTCCGGCGGACGTTTTCAATACAAGAAGGACGGCGAACACCACCTCTATAATCCGCAGACGATCCACCTGCTGCAAACCGCGGTTCGCACGGGGGATTACGCGCTGTTTAAAGAGTATGTCAAAAACATGGAAACCGACGCGCCGGTTTCGCTTCGAAATCTGCTGGGCTTCACGAAGTGCCAACCGATTCCGATTGAGGAAGTCGAGCCGGTCGAGAAGATCGTTCGCCGCTTTAAGACGGGGGCCATGAGCTATGGCTCCATCAGCAAAGAGGCGCATGAATGCATTGCACTCGCGATGAACCAACTCGGCGGCAAGAGCAACTCCGGCGAAGGCGGCGAGGCGCAGGAGCGACTCTTTACCGACCGCAACAGCGCAATCAAGCAGATCGCCTCCGGCCGGTTTGGCGTCACGGGGCCGTATCTGGCCTCGGCCAAAGAGATTCAGATCAAGATGGCGCAGGGCGCAAAGCCCGGCGAGGGCGGACAATTACCCGCGGGCAAGGTTTACCCAAGCATCGCGCGCACGCGGCACTCGACACCGGGCGTCGGCCTCATTTCGCCGCCCCCGCATCACGATATCTACTCGATTGAGGATCTGGCACAGCTGATTTTCGACCTGAAAAACGCAAATCCTGACGCGCGCATCAACGTGAAGCTCGTCTCCGAGGCGGGCGTTGGCACCATTGCGGCAGGCGTTGCCAAAGGTGGCGCGGACGTGATCCTCATCTCCGGCTACGACGGCGGAACAGGAGCCTCCCCGCGCACGAGCATTCAGCACGCGGGGCTTCCCTGGGAGCTCGGCCTTGCCGAAACGCACCAGACGCTGATTGCAAACGGTCTTCGCGGCAGGGTGCGCGTGGAGACGGACGGCAAGCTCATGACCGGACGCGACATCGCCATTGCGGCGCTGCTGGGCGCGGAGGAGTTTGGCTTTGCGACGCTGCCGCTGGTCTCCATCGGCTGCGTGATGATGCGTGTTTGCAATCTGGACACCTGCCCGGTCGGCGTGGCGACGCAAAACCCCGCGCTGCGCTCGCGCTTTAGCGGCAAGCCGGAATATGTGATCAACCTCATGCGCTTCCTCGCACAAAATTTGCGCGAGAGCATGGCGGAGCTTGGGTTCCAGACGGTGGATCAGATGGTCGGTATGGCGGGACACCTCGCGCAGGTGAAGCAGTCGCCAAAGACCGAGGGCGTTGACCTGAGCGAACTGATCCCCGGCGACCAACCGCTGCCTTGGCGCGATCTCAAGCCGGTGAAGGACGATCACAATCGTCTCTTCCACGACATGGTTCGCTCGCTTGTTGAACAGGGCAACGCGCTGGTGAAGCGCCCAATCAGCAACACCGAGCGCACGGTTGCCA
>JAQVML010000103.1 GCA_028703645.1 Eubacteriales bacterium | reverse complement strand
AGTTTCGCCAGCGCGCTGTCGATGGTGAGATAGATGTTCCCGCCCGCCGTCAGTTTTTGCTGTGAACTGGTTAACATTTCTATGATACCTTGTATCCGCGCTGTTGTAAAGCACGACGAAATCCGGCGAATCAGCACCGTTTGGTCGCTGTTGCGCGGGGTTCGCCCTCCGAGCGTGTCGTATAGCGCATCCTGAAACAAACTAAGTGCGATGGTAAGCAGCGACAGTGCAAGTTGCACATTGCCCTTCTTCTTTTTTTTACCGGCTTTTGCCTTTGGCGCTTCGTCCGTCGTTTCGTCCGTATCCGTGTCCGCACTCAGGCTCGTCACCAGATCCGCGGCCTCCGAAAACGGCGCGTAATCGAATATCGCATGTTCCAATATGCCGATCGCTTCCGTGCGAAATGCGCGCGCTTCCGGCGCCGCATAGGCGCGGGCGCGGCTGAGAATCCCGTCCGATAATCCCGCGAAAAAGCGCGCGTCCTCTTGGGAGAGTCCGTCTTTCATCAGCTCGCGCGCGGTTTCTTCCAGACTCCCTGCGCCGAGTCGCTCAATCACGCAGCGGGAGCGAATCGTGGGCAGCAGTCCAAACTCGTTGCCCGTCAAAATCAGCAACGTCTCGCTGTGCGGCTCTTCCAGCGTCTTGAGCAGTGTGTTTTGAATCTGAATGCTCATGAGTTGTGCATTGACAAACACAAACGTTCTCTGCCCGCCGTTGAATCCCTGCATGGCGGCGGAGGCAAGCAGCGTTCGAATATCATCCACCTTAACCGTGTTTTCGCCAACCTCGTAATAGTTCGGGCAGTTGCCCAGTCGTTCCGGCGCATCCTCGCCGAGGCAAAAGAGCGCGGCGCAGCGGCGCGCAAGCTCTCGCTTACCGCTTCCTTCCGGCCCGGAGATCAAGATTGCGTGTGGTGTACGGTTTTGTTGTATCGCTTCGAGCAGTCGATTCTGCATGATCATCCTCAAGTTCGTTTTCTTGCTTCCTTATTCTACGACGAATACGTTTCCGTCATATTCGCCAAAGAGCGCGCCACCCGCCTGTTGTTGCAACATTAGGTAATCGATCGCGCGTTGATCAATCACTTCGCCCGGCATAACCAGAGCGATCCCCGGCGGATAGATGCCGATGGGCTCTGCTGCAACGCGTCCTTTCGCACTATTGAGCGGTATCGTCTGCGTCTTTGCAAATGTCGCCTCGCGGATACGCATTTTTTGCTCGTTTGCCGCAAAGCGGATCTCTTCGCCGCGGATGGACGTCTTTCGAGGCCTGCGTTTGGGCAAGTTCGCAAGCGCGTTTAACAATTGCTCATACCATATCGGTTCGTCGTTTGGTGTGGTGATCAAAACCAGTCGCCGCGCGTCCGCCATCTCTAGATAGATATTGTTTTCTTCCAGAATCGCCTGCGCTTCATAACCAGTATAGCCTCTTTGCGTTACGTCAACAACAATTCGCGTTCGGTCGCGCTCAAAAACGCCGATACCGATCCGTTCATGAAATACCCGAAACCCGTCGATCGCCTCGATCTGCTCTTCCAGCTTGATGCAGCGCGAAACCTGTCCCGTCCAATCCCTCCGTCGCGCCATATAGACCGACCAGTCGAGCGACGCCATCAGTAGATACGAAGGACTCGTCGTCTCGGTCATGGCGAGCGCGCGGCGCAAGCGCTCCGGCGAAATACGGCACTCGCCAAGATGCAAGCTGGCGGCCTGTGTCAGCGCGTCCATCGTCTTATGTTGCGAGTGTACAAATAGATCCGCATATCCGCCGAGAGAACGCGGCAACGCATCCGAAAACGGGTAGTGCGCGCCGTGTGCGCTGTCTATCATCAACAGTGCGCCGTGCCGATGCGCCGCCTCCGCGAGGCCGGCAACGTCCGCGCAAAGTCCGTATGCGTTCGGCGTGGTGATGAGTACCGCCGTGGCGTTCGTTTGCGTCAGCGCCTGGTCGAGGTCTTCCGGCGTCACCATTCCCAGCAATCCGCGCGCTTCGTCATATCTTGGGGAAATGTAGCAGGTCTCAATCCCGCGCAGCGCAGCGCCGCTCACCGCCGAGCGATGGCAATCCCGCGCAAGCAGCAGCTTGTCTTCTTCCTCCAGCACGAGTATCATCGCCTGCACGGCGTTTGTCCCGCCGTTCACGACAAAAAAAGAAGACTTTGCGCCATATGCCTGTGCCATACTGTCTTGCGCTTGTGCAATCGCTCCCTGCGGCGCGTGCAGATTATCGGTGTTGCTCAGCTCGGTCACGTCCCAGAGTTGAAGCTCATCCCGCCAAAAGCCGGCAAGTCCCCTTCCCTTGTGTCCGGGCATATGAAACCGCGCAGAATTCTCTCGCGCATATGTGCCGAGTGTTTCCTGTAATGATTCGTTTATCGTTGTCGGGCGTTTATCCATGTTCCGTTGTCGTGTTCTTTCTTCGCGTCAAATGTGCCGTAATGTCGCTTGTTCGTCTGTCGGTGTCGTCCGCGCGATATTCCACTGCTCATTCAGTTTTGCGAGGAACTCCTCGCTCGCGCTGATCTCGAATTGGGTTTCATTTCCGTCTATAACTGCCAGAATCCGGGTTGCGTCCCGATTCGGCTGCAGCGATGCGCGAACGATTTTGGCATTCCTGCTACGCTCATTTTTGTTACGCTGGATTTGTTGGATGTGTCTTAAGTTGATGACCGCGAGGATTCGCTCTTCTTTGCCGCCGATCTGCTCAATGGCGAGCATATCGCGGGTCAGCGTATAACGGTAGCGCAGATAGTGTCGTCGGTAGATATAGTAGCCAGCGAACGCAATCATCGCGTACAATATTGGTTGTGTTATGTGTCGCGGAATGGAAAACCGTTCGTAAAGCAGGTTGCCCGCCGAAATACATCCGATGATCAATATGATCAGCGCGGCATAAACCGCTCCGGCAGAGCGTTTCATTCTCCGCTTTGGGGATGCTGTCTCCATTGCAACAAGGGTGATTACGGCGTTTTCATCCATGTTCATATTATAGTAAGCGAACTTTAAAACGTCAATCAAAGACGAGCAATTTCAAGATATCGCGAGATTTCATATCATATTTTACAATAACCGCCGCTCACCGCTCGCCGTGTTCATTGCAAGTGGCCACGAATTCATGTAAAATCTCCGAGTAACGTTCCTCCTTAGCTCAGTTGGTAGAGCATGCGGCTGTTAACCGCAGTGTCGCTGGTTCGAGTCCAGCAGGGGGAGCCAAAAACAAATGGGTGCCATCCGGTGCCCATTTTGTTTTTGCTTTCTTATAGGCTAAAACCATCGAGATTGTTTTTTTGACGCATATATACTGTTATTTATTGCGGAGCCGAGCGCTCACTGTGCGGGATTCAGTGAGGCGAACGCCAGTGCAACGCAGAAAATGATCCTGTGGATCATTTTCTGGCGTGAGCGGGTCGGCATTCATGGCGGTCCTGAGTACCACTCTGTCGCCGCAGGTGACATTGGGAGCAAGCCCAGCGCGGGCGTTTTAGACCGACGCTTCAGCGGCAACACGAAACGTCCATGCGCGCAGGCCGCGTGTCGCCGGGTATCGAGTCCAGCAGGGGAAGCCAAAAACAAAGGTTCCCGTCTGTAGTGTTACACTAAAAACGGACAAGCGCTAAATCTACGGTAAAATAAACCATAGGGTTTTTACGCGAAAGCCGAATAAGAAAATGGCGGATCAGTTTTTAAAGTATGACTGCATTCCAGATGGGCGAGGTGCCGGAAAAAGCGATGGCTCCGTCGCTGAAGCGCCTTCGGTCTTAGAAAGGGCGTCGTCGCTCACCGTCATGGCCGATCCGCCGCCCACGTCACTGCTGAACAACTGCGGGAAAATCACATAGATCAACGCGAACGTCAGTAGACAATCAAAAACATCAGCGCATCGCGAACGATCATAAGCGTGACAGATCGCTTGGTATTCTTCCGGGCTGACGGTATGTGCTCCATAGCCGCCCCTTCTACTACCATCATCTGCCGAACGCTAAAGTGAATCCTGCGAACGTATCATAAAATGCCGGCTTTTTGATTTCTCCTGAATTCAAAGAATTTCTCACGGAATCCTCATTCATCGCCTATATTACCGATAGAATGCTATAGGACAGGTCACTTTCTAGTTCCTCATTTTCAACTCCCTCACAAGTTTCGACACAACAGTCAGCGTAACAATCACCGCGATGATCGCAAAACCCACGAGCGCGGTAATCCACCATTGGCTTTGTGCCTGTTGCAATGTTGGGTCGGGTGTTGAAATAACCGGCTGTTTGATTTCCGTCTTTAGTTCCAGCGTTTCTGTTTTATGTTCGCCCGCGCTATCTTGATAAGAAACCGTATAGGTACCGGTGGTCGCACCATAATCATCCGTATAGCCTTCGGTCATGGAGATCTTTCCGATAAACACTTTCATTTCCCCCGTTTTCCCTTCACCAGGTTCAATGTCACCCAGGAAAACACTAGATGACGGGAATAAACCTGCACCTTCAAGCGATACGGTAACATTTCTAACAACGCTCCTTCCCGTGTTGAATACATTGGCAGGTAGCGTAACCGTTTCTCCCGCGGCGATTTCCTTTGGCAGCGACACCGGATCGAAAGTTATTCTAGCCGGCTGAACCACATTGATGATAAAATTCCGCGTGATCGTATAAACGCCGCCGGTTCGTGCGGAAAAGCTCAGCGTGATAAAGAATTGGCGGTTCCCTGCCAAAGCATCCCGATCAGTTCTCATCTTGAAGTCTGCTTCAACTGTTCCTCCTTTCTTGATCGTCTCCAGCAGGATTGCGTTGTTGGAATCGACTGCTGTAATGTCTGTCTCTTCGCAACCATAAAGTAATTTTGAAGCATAGGCCGTTTTGTTGCCGATGTTTTTCACCACGACATGAACGGTAAAGGTTTCGTCGCCGCCCACACTATCTGGGGATATATCGCAGCTTTCAACGTATAGTTCAGGGGCGTCCGCCGTGGGAACATAACTACTGCCGCCACTCGAGCCTGAATCGGTTGGGGTATCCTTCGTCTTTCCGTCTGTGATGGTCACGTAAACGGTAAATTCCTGCTCTGCATTTTCTCCGTTTGTATCTATATAATCTGTCTTTAACTTCACAGGATAGGAGCCATTGTATCGATCCACTGCCAATGCAATTTCCAGTGTGAATACATAAAGATTGCTTGTCCCATGAACCGTTTGGCTGTAATTGCCAATTTGGAAGGGATTGTCGGTAGTCGTTCCCAAATCAACGGTCAGGTTTACTTCGTTCGTCAAGGTTCCACCGCGTAAAGGAAGAACGATTGTCACCTTCCCGTTCGCCACAGTTGGAACATACCCCTGCGCATAGGTTTTATCCATCCCTGGATACAGAGTGGTACTATCGACTGCGAGTTGCGCTGCTTTAGCAGTTGACGATGTTGTCGCCTTGGCCGATGGTGTAGGCGTAGATTCTGCCGTGGCCGTTGCTGCTGTCGGCGTGGGCGTGTCAGGGAAAGGTGTATCCGTCGTTTCAGCCAACGCATATACTGGCATGATTGAGCATAATAACAGAATTAGTCCTAAGCAAATCCGCTTCATCTTTCACTCCCCCTTATCACGGTTAATACGCCAGCATCCATTTCACACACGGTGTCGCAAAGCTCTTCAATGTCGCCTTGATTATGGCTGGCAAGTAAAATCGTCTTCCCTTCCGATCGCAGCTCTTTGATCAATGTCCGCATTTCAAGTACACCGTTCTTGTCTAATCCATTCATCGGTTCGTCCAAAATAAGCAATGCGGGATTTTCCATGATCGCCTGCGCGATGCCCAGCCGCTGTCGCATGCCGAGGCTGTACTTGGCAACGGGCTTCTTCATCATTGGATCGAGACCGACACGTCGGATGGACGCGGCGATTTCTTTCAACCCAATCTTGCGATTGAGAGAAGCTAGTATTTCGAGATTCTTTGCCCCGCTCATCTGCGGAAGAAAACCCGGTGTCTCAATGATGAGGCCGAGGTCAGGCGGGAAGTCCACCTCTTTTCCGATGTGCTTTCCG